>JAIYDC010000064.1 GCA_027487685.1 Pseudomonadota bacterium
ATCTTTATGTATTACTACAACGCCATTCTGCTACCCCAAGGGTAACACCAATATTCGATGGCAGTTTATTAAAACTTAATTCCCTTGAAGAGTTTTTTACCCCGCTCCTTTAGGTCCTTGATCCCGCCACCAGACTTAAGTTTGGCAATCTCCGCTTTGATCTTATCCTCGTTATCTTTGTAGAGTTTTTGAAGGTTCCCAAGATTTGTGAGGTTAGAGGTGTTGCCGCCGATGGCCGCCATCAGCTCTTCCTTAGGCCGTAGGATTTTCTCCTCGACGAGAGAGTTGATCTTGTCTTGGGCCTCTGCGACTTTTGCGCCGATTTCTCGTGTGAAGCCCTGGCTTAGTTCGCTCCCAAGGTTTGATGAGATGTCCATGGAGAAGTTGGCAAAGGTGCCTCGGGCATTTCCATTGATCGTGATCACGGGGATGCCGTTGACGATGTTGGTGAGCATTTCCTTGGCGAGCTTGTTTGAAGTCTCCACCAGGAACTGGGGCTTCGTGAGCGCCGAGGTCCAGTTCATCTGTAACTCTTGTTCCTGGAGATTTGCAGTGAACGTGGTGGATCCAACGGCACTCAGGAATCCGAACTTAAGCTTCTCATCGTTGACGAAAAGCCGCTCTGGAACCTTGAAGGAGTTCACCTGGATGAGGGCCGATTGCTTTCCTACCGCCCGAGTGAAATCTACGGTGAAGACCGCACGGACACCGTTCATATGGGACGCTGGGAAGTCACCGTTCAGGTCTAGGACGATGGGCTTTCCGATTTGTGACGGAGAGGTTGTTACGTTGGTGAGCTCTCCAGAAACCTGGCCAGAGTAGGAGTCTTTAGTTCCCTTCGAGCTAATAGCCGCTTTCTTAAGCCAGAAGAGCGGATAGCCGGTGGTGATCGGGAACTGGTAGTTCTTTCCTTCAGCACGCTTGGGCGGAATGACTTCATCGGCCTGAGCTTTCTTCTCTGGAAGATACTGCTCGGCTACGGCCTGGTACTTCCGGGCCTTAGCGATGTATTCTGCGAATTGGCCCGCGAAAAGGTGCATGGCCATATCTTTGAAATCAACTTGAGGAATCGCGAAGCGGCTCTTTAGTGATGCGATGTCTTGATTCACAAGCTCCTGGAGTTCCTGGGGATATTGGGTGATCGCCTTCACCTCAGACTGGAGCTGTTTAGAAGACTTCTCGATCTCTTTGTACTGCTTTTGGACATCACCCAGGAGGTCGCCCAATTTCTTCACGCCTTGGGCCTGCTGGATGACGCTTTTTTCCGTACGAACAGTGGCGAAGGTTTTTTCGATCTCTTTAATCTTCGAAGTATCGGAGAGCTCTTTGACCCTCTTGTCCCAAAAATCTTTTTTACCGTTTACGTCCTCGACCATACTTTTTATCCGGGCCTCGGATTTAAGAGTCTCCCGGATCTCTTGAAGCTGATCTTTATAATCGCCTCCATCGAGGAGTGCTAGCGCGTCGCCGAGAACGTTGCCGCCGTAGCGGTTCTTCACCTGGGCCATCACCTGATTCTGGATCGCCTCGAGCTTACTTGGGGAGGCAGGCTTCGGAGGTAAGACATGGCCGGGCTTGGCCCTTGGACTTGCGAGCATGATGTTGTTGATGCTCGCCTCTGTCACCACGAACTTCATCCGGAGGAGTGCATCCCACAGGTAGGAGAAGTGGACGTTTCCAATCTCTAGAGCATTATGAGTGGGTTTCTCAAGATCTGTAACCTGAAGTCGGTCCAGGTCAAAGGAACCGCGGATAAAGCTCGTCCGAACGGCATCGACATTAACCTCGGCGCCGTTGGCCTGTGTGCCGACGTACTCGACGAGGGTCTTCATATGGCGGTCGAAGTAGAATGAGAAATAAAGGTAGGTCAGGAGTGATAGTACTGCGACCGGGACGATGGCCTCGAAACGGATAGGCCCCTTGGCTTTAACTTTCTTCTGGTCTTTCGGTTCTGTAGTTTCAGACATAAGTTGCTCCGGTTATTTCCAGGAATATTGGTCGTACTTGTAGTACCACTGGTAGAATTTCGTAGCCTCGATCGCCTTCCAGAAGCGTGTTGTTCGGAAGCGGGCCACGACGATCTCGCGGTACTTCACGATGAAGAACTGACTCGCGATAAAGACGAGAGGTGAAAGAGTAAAGGTGACCACGGCCGAGCCCATGACGATGGAGTTGTTAAAGCGTGTGAAGGGCACGATAGGCATATTGTAGAGCGAGGTAAAGACAGCACGGAGAGATTCGATCTCGAGGACCTGGGACCCGACGGCATCAAACACGGGATCTAACAGGTAGGCGATGAACTTAAAGAAGAACGCTGCGAGAAGAGCGGCCCCGATTTGGATCCGGAAAAAAAACAGAATCAAAAACACCAGCAGGCTATGAAGCGAAAGGACTGGAGTCATTCCGAGGATAAAGCCACAGGTCATTCCCGCGGCTAGAGACACGTTACCCGTGTCGGAATTGAGAAGCTTGATGAACGCGAACAGCTGTTTGAGGATTAATCCCATGGCCACTCCTTACAAAATCATGAATAGCAGGTATTTTAGGTATGAGCGCGGCGTCATTACCAACGAACTTTAAGGGTGGCCCCATAGGGGCATCATTTTTAGTTACGGCCCTGACTATTACCTCTTACGCTAGAAAGATGCTTATGCTTCTTCTCTTCGTTTTTGGTCTTCAGCTCGTGGCTTCGGCCTCGGCCGTCACCGAGTGCACCAATAAGTCCTTTGAGAGTTTTGATCCCCACCAGATCTACGACCTCGCTGATCACCGTCTAGGCTGGAAGGTTTACCTTCCCTTAGTTGGAAGTTCACGGGGCCCAGGTCTTGCGAAGAATTTCTCCACCACGGATCGGAAAACGTGGATGCTGGAGCTTCGGGACGATGTGAAGTTTCGCGAGACCACGTTTTGGAAACCTGGACGTCCGGTTATGGCCCCAGACGTGGTGGCGAGTCTTATGCGGCAACTTTCGAAAGAGGGGGAACTTACCCCGTACCATTACGCTAAATTTAGTGGCCTCGTTAAACGACTCCGCTCTGTCAGTGTACTTGGGCCTCGTCAGGTTCAGCTGACTTTCTCCAGTGCCGTGAGCGAACCCGAATTCATCGGCATCTTCTCCTCTCCGGCGAGTATTGTGGCGCCGGCGGATTTTCTCGAGAAGCTTCCGGACGCTTGGACTCATTTCCCACCGACTCAAGACGTCCAAGTTGAGGTTCGCTCAGGGGCCGTAGAGTTGAACTTTGGGGGAGAGAAGGCGGAGATTATAAGACCCCTAGACGGAATGCCCGCGGCGAGGATTCCTGAGGTCTGTGATGTTTTGATCAATCCAACGCCGGAGCAGGAGAAGGTTCTTAAAAGTGCTGGTGTCTCGTATAGGACAGATCTTCGAGGGCACACTCGCGTCTACCTCTACTTAAGTCAGCCGACGCCAAAGCCTCTTGAGGTGAGGGACCACCTTCGGGCGAAGGTTGAGGAGCTCGGACAGTGGCATGAGGGCTACCTGCCCTTGCGAGGCTATGTGATTCAGGAGAGGTCGATTGAAAAGAAAATCCAGACCAAGGCGTCTCCCTTGGTTCGTTTTTCCGGTAAAATTTTGAATGTTTGTCAACCAAGCAACGTTGATCCCTCGTTAGTTGGCCGGATCGTTGACCTCGTTCGAGGAAGCACAGATCGTCCGATAGAGGTAGAGAATCGGCTGTGCCAAGAACTGCTTGAAACTGATCGCCGCTTTCCTGGAAGTCTCGGGTCCCTCGTTGCTTTTCAGCACCGAAATACTCCATCTGGTGAATCGCATATGCCCTGCCACGACCTCGCGTTTCCAGATTTTTTTTGCTCCGATAGTTCTGACCCTAAAGTCATCAGCGGTGACATGGAACGCTTTGGGCGATTAGTGCCCCTCTTTGCCGTCGAGCGGAAGATTTTGATCTTAAAAAAACCTACCCCCTAATAGGAATTTTCTTGGGGGACAAGATCGATTTTTCCCCGGTAGCCCAAGGGATGTGTTGAATGCCAGTGCCAGGCATGCTGGACGATGGTTCGGATTTCGGGGTATCGGGCGCGCCATCCCAGGTCTTCTCGGATGCGGCGAGAACTGGCGACCAGAACTGATGGATCTCCGGGCCGGCGGAGATCCTCGATCACCTTAAGTTTCTTGCCTACAACCCGCTGACAGGCGGCTATAACTTCTCGGACCGAAAAGCCATTCTCGCTTCCAATGTTATAGACCTGGCAGGCCCCTTCCCTCAGCTGTCCTAATGCCAGAACATGGGCCTGAGCGAGGTCGACAACGTGGACATAGTCCCGGATACAGGTTCCGTCCGCCGTATCGTAGTCGGTGCCAAAAATTTTGACCTCACTGTCATCCCGGGCCGCTCTTAAGATTCTTGGAATGAGGTGGCTTTCTGGTTCATGGTCTTCTCCGATGGTTGCGTCTGAGCTGGCCCCTGCCACGTTGAAATAGCGCAGGATGGTCGCTGACATGCCGTAAGCATGACAGAAATCTTCGATGGCGAGCTCCGCCATCATCTTCGTTCGCCCATAGGGGTTGATTGGATGGGACCTATGAAGCTCATCGATGGGTCTCTCCTCAGGATTTCCGTAGACCGCTGCAGTCGAAGAGAAAACCAAGCGCTTTACCCCTGCACTTACCATCGCTTCGAGTAGGGTAAGGGTGTTAACGAAGTTGTTGCGGTAGTAACGAGCCGGATCGAGGACGCTTTCACCCACCTCGATGTTGGCGGCGAAATGCATGACAGCTTCTATTTGGTCGGCGTGAAGGCGCTGCCTTAGGAGGTCAGCGTTGGCCGTTGATCCACGGATGAGCGTGGCCCTCGGGTCCACGGCCTCTTCATGCCCCTTCGATAAGTCGTCGAGGACTGTGACACTGTGACCTTCATTAATAAGTTCTCTCACTGCGTGGCTTCCGATATAGCCGGCGCCGCCGGTCACGAGGACTCTCATGGTGTTTCCTTTCGATTAAGATGAGTGCAGTGGATGGGCACTAAAGCGGGGCCACGCCGCTGGTGGAGAACTTAGACACTTCTGTGCGAGGTCGAGGGATTCGCTAATCACCACGTGCATGTCCAGATAACGG
This sequence comes from Pseudomonadota bacterium, assembly GCA_027487685.1. GTDB lineage: Bacteria > Bdellovibrionota > Bacteriovoracia > Bacteriovoracales > Bacteriovoracaceae > Peredibacter. The sequence continues at coordinate 5,093 of JAIYDC010000064.1, forward strand.
TAAGTGCCGAGGCGGCCTATGAAGGTGACTCCCTCCTCTTTTTCGGCCAGACCTGCGTAGCGCTCGAGGAGGTCCTTGTCATGAGTTAACCGAAGCGGGTAGTACGGCGTATCGGTTTTCCCGCAGAGCTTGGAGTATTCCTTAAAGCAAACTGTCAGCTCATGCTTTTCCCAAGGAGCGAAGTGCTTATGCTCAGAAATCCGGGTGAAGGGGATCTCTTCTTCGCAGTAGTTGATGACCGGATTCCCTTGGTAGTCCCCGGCCTCGACGAAGCGCTCGAAGGCCAGCGTCCGGTATCCAAGACGGCCGAGGCGGAATTTAAAGAAACCATCCATAGGCCCGCTCCAGAAGACGTGATCGAAGTCCCGCTTCCTCTCCGCTTCGAGCCGTTGCCCGAGGCGTACTTCGATGGCCGGATGATCCAAAATACGCTTAACGATTTCGGTATAACCACTGATTGGAATTCCTTGATACTTCTGGTTGTAATAATTGTCGTCGTAGTTGAACCGCACCGGGAGCCGGCGCAGGATCGAGGCAGGGAGATTCGTCGGTTCCACTCCCCACTGCTTTTTAGTGTAGCCATAAAAGAAGTTTTTATAGAATTCTCCGCCTAGAAATTTCAATGCCTGTTCCTCGAAGTTTTTGGGTTCGCGGATGGTCGGATCAGAGAGAGCACCCACAAAGTCCCTCGCTTCATGGGGACTGAGCTTTTTGCCGAAGAACTGGTTAATGGTCAGCAGATTGATGGGAAGTGAGAAAACGCCGCGCTCGGTATGTGCTTTGACTCTGTTGACGAACGGCTCGAATTTTCCCCATTTATTGACGTACTCCCAGACATCTTCACGGGAGGTGTTAAAAATGTGAGGCCCGTACTGATGAACCATAACTCCTGTTTCCTCGTCTCTCGCCGTGTGGCAGTTCCCTGCGACGTGAGGCCTTTCATCGAAGAGGCTGATCCGAAAGCGGCCAGCTTCTGCAAGTTCACGGGCGATGACGGCCCCAGCGAAACCAGCGCCTGCGATTCCGATGTGCAACTTCATAATTCTTGCTCCTGATGATTTTTGAGTGAGACTTCAACATCCATGAAGTAGCGCGCGAGAGCGTCTTCGAGACTCGGAAGCCGCTGCTGGCGTTCGGAGGTTAGAGACGACCGACGCGGCATCTGTGTTTGACCCAGTCTATCTGTTTCGACTCCTCTGATGAGAAATGGATCAAGGCGAAGTGATTCAGGTGCATAATTAACTGCCTTCCATGCAAACTCCTCCCACGATACTTCGCCCACGTTCACCAGGTGAATAATTCCACATTCGCCATCGATCAAAAGGTCTAGCGTCTCGTTAGTTAGATCTGGAACATAAGTCGGTGAGACAATCTGATCACTAGGCGCGTGGACTTCGCTCTTCTTGGCGAGTGTCCGAAGGGTCTGAGTCACGAAGTTATGTTCGTCCCAGGGACCGAAGAAGGCACTGGTTCGAATCATGAGGGAGCTAGGGTTTATTTCGAGGACCTGCTCCTCGCAGGCGGCCTTGGACTTTCCGTAGTTATTGAGAGGTCCAACAGGGGCACTCTCACCTAAAGGTGAGATGGCCGTCCCATCGAAGACCAGATCAGAGGAAAAGTTCACCAAAGAGATCCCATGCTCGCGGCAGACGTAGGCAAGATTGACCGCGCCCACGACGTTAGTCTGATAACAGTCTTCGTAATCCTTTTCGGCCGCGTCCACGCGAACGTAGCCAGCGGCGTTGATGATCGCCCATGGGCGCAGAACCTGAATAGTCGCTTTGATTGAGGGCAGGTCTGTGAGTTCGAGTTCACTTCGGGACATGAGTTGGTACTTGATGTTCCTTGCCCCGCAAGTCCGGGCAAAGGCCCGGCCGAGAGTTCCACTGGCGCCCGTGATGAGGACTGGTCTCACGGATGAATTGTGCTCAAGGGAGCTCTGCTGTCCAGGCTGAGCGTTGAAGACGATCCGGCGGCCTGTCTTCCAGACGCCGGGTGAGCCTAGGATAGGGGCCTGGAATTCTCCGGTCGTCGCGAGGGCCCGGACCATTTTTGAGGCCCCTGTTTCCTGGGGAATTCGACCAGCGTTTCTAAGATCGAAGACACCGGATTCATAGAAGAGCTCACAGTTGGTGCAGAGGTTGTGCCAGTCGTATGTTCCGAGGAGGCTCCAGGCGGTGACGGCCTCGATGGTGATAGACTCACTCCTAAGGGATTGGCAGGTCTTCCAAACTTCGTCCAGCCAGCGCATCTGGGCCTCGCGACGGCCTCGGGCATGGCACTCGGTGACTGCGATCGGAAGGTGATACCGCTCCCAGGTTTCCCGTAGGATGATGTCGATATCGACGGGTTCGGCCATACCCGTGTCCACAGCACCGACGTCCGCGTACAGGTCTCTTCCGTTTCCTCCGTGGGACCAACTTGGGAAAAGCTCGAGGCGCTCGTCAAGGTACCGGTTACTGAGTTGATAGTGGTTCACACCTATAACGTCTGGGGGGAAGGCGTTTTCCTCAAACCATACCAGTTCCCGAGGGTCGATCTTGGATTTTAGAAACCAAGCATAAAGAGCATGTGAAGGTGTAACCTTGCCACATAGAAGATCCCAGGCAAGCCAGCGGCGTTCATTTTCAAAGTCCCGCTGGTAGTGGAGCTCATCGGTACTTTGACATTTCCCGAGGTCATCAGTTTGAATGAGTCGTGCTTGCGGATTGACGGCCCTGATCTCGCGCATGGCCAGGATTGTTCCCCGGCATTGAAGGAGAAGAGATCGGACGAACATGGTCTGATCTTTGAGATGTGGATACCAATGACCATAGAGCACGCTGAATCGCGCGGTAGTGTTGATTTCGTTGATGGGTGTATAGTCCGTGACCCAGGGGTAGCGGGAGGCGAAGAGCCTGGCGTAGGTCGCCAACTTCGTCGGAAAGTCTGGATCGATGAGACTCGTGTAAAGAGGCCCTGAGCCATGGTGAAGGAGGCCGGCGATAATTTCTTGGCCAAGGTCTCTGAGCAGGCCCAGTCTCTCGTCCAGGTAGCTCCAGTCACAGTGGTCAAGATCTTTCGGAGCGACGAGTTCCCACAGACAAGGATAACGTAGTTTTTGGATGCCGAGGCCATGGAAAAGTGCCAGGTCGCCTGGACGCTGGTTATGACCATTCTTCTCACATTGATTCACATACCGATCATCCACCCGATTAAGTGTGCACTCAATTCCCCCCCACATTTCCAGCTCTTTCACTGAACGGCTCCGCTGGAACTAAGGGCCATAGTCCGGTCTACAGGAGAGCTCCGCCGGGCCTTGGGTCTTGTGACTTCTAGCTCGAGCGCCGCCATCTTACCAAAGGTAATTTCCCATGAGGTATCACGAAGGTAGTGGTCAACCCGGTCTATCCACTCTGGTGATTGACGCTCGGACATGGCGCTGTCGATTGCTAGGATGAAGGCTTCTGGGGTATCCGCGATATGGACGAGTCGCTGCTGCTGATAAGGATGAATAACGTCACGGATCGAAGTCGAAACGACGGGACGTCCGGCGGCGAGGTATTCAGGAGTCTTGGTTGGTGAGATGTAGCGGGTTGATTCGTTTCTTCCAAAGGGCATCATGGCACAGTCCCAGCTCGCAACATAAAGAGGGAGCGTGTGATACTCCTTTTTTCCGAGGTAGTGAATGTTTGGACGCACTGGCAATGAGGCCTGATCAATTTTCACGATGGGCCCTATGATGACGAATTGGTAGTCGGGTCTCAGCTCAGCAATTCCCAGGAGAAGTTCGTGGTCGAAGCGCTCGTCGATAACACCATAAAAGCCGATTCTAGGATGTGGAATAAAGACCTGATCATCAGGCTCGATGAGCTTCTGGCGGGCCTTGGAGAAGTGTTGAATATCGATGCTACTTGGGAAGGGGTGGATGTTATGGTGCAAATTTTTTTTTGCCTCATAGAGCGAGTGGCCCCCGGTAGTCACCAGATCGGCGCGCGCCAGCAGTTCAGCTTCAAAATTGACGAGGGCCTCTGGGGCGCCCTTAAAGAGTGAGAGTTCATCCATGCAGTCAAAGATCGTGGCACGGGGCTCGAGGTGCCGGGTAAAGCCGACGGCCATGGGAGTATAGTACCAGAGAGTATAGTCAATGAGTTCCTCTTCATAGATGAGTTCGTCCACGAGATCTGTCATGGCCGCTTCAAATTTACTGGGGTCAATGTCAGAGGGAAGGTAGGGAACAACCACCTGCACATTTTCCACTGTTTCCCGAAGGTGAAGACGGGGAACTTCCGTCATTCCAAACACAGGTTCTTCGAAGTAGAAGACACGGCGGTATTTGGCGTGACGTAGTAAGAGGTGCTGCGGACGCTGGAAAACAAAATCCCAACGCAGGTGAGAAAAAACTAAAAGATCAGTAGTTTCACAAATTGTATTCATCGCGTAACTCCAGAATGAATAAAGGTTAAGTCTGTAGGGATGGTGCATCGTCATTTTGACTGTCGTCGCTTATGCCAAATGGGTGCCAACACTTTTGCCATATTCTCGGGCATAGGTTTTGAACCTAGGGGGACTCTAGAAGATGAGAGAGCTGATATTCTAAGGGGCGATACGATGATGACAGAGGCAAGATTGGACGACGCTGGGGCAAATCACCCTCGGAAGATCTTCCGCCGAGAGAAGTGGATTTCGTTGAATGGAGAGTGGCTCTTCGCGTTTGATGACCAGCAAAAATGTGCGAGCCCCAAGGATGTGAAGTCGTGGCCTCGGAAGATTCTCGTTCCTTTTGCACCTGAAACCCGTGCCAGTGGCATCGACGATCAAGGCTACCATCTTCGCTGTTGGTACCAAAGGAGCTTCACCATTAAGCGCTCAGAGGCCCGTCTGATGCTTCATTTCGGTGCCGTTGATTATCAGGCAAAGGTTTGGCTGAATGATTTCTATCTCGGGTTACATGAGGGGGGGCACACGCCCTTTAGTTTTGATGTCACCAACTACTTGCAAGACGGCGAACAGGTGCTGACGGTTTGCGCAGATGACGATCCTCTAGATTTAACCAAACCACGTGGTAAGCAAGACTGGCAGCGCGAACCGCACAGCATCTGGTACCCGCGAACTACCGGGATTTGGCAAACGGTCTGGCTCGAGGAGGTAGGCGAGACCTTTATCGACCGCTTCCGCTGCTCTCCGCTCCTGGAGCGCTGGGAGATCGGCTGTGAGGTGTTTATCCAGGGCAACTGCGATCAGGACCTGGAACTCCGGATAACCCTCTCTCTTGGGACCCAGATTCTAGCCAAGGATCGATACGCTGTGATTCACAAGGAAGTTCACCGCCGCATCGCCATGTCAGATCCTGGGATCGACGACTTCCGGAACGAACTCCTCTGGAGTCCGGAGAAACCAACACTCATTGATCTTTCCCTTGAACTCTGGTGTGGAGACCGGAAAATTGATCAGGTCATTTCTTATACCGCACTTAGGTCAGTGACCTACAATCGTGATCGATTTCTTCTCAATGGACGCCCCTACTACATGCGTCTCGTACTCGATCAGGGCTACTGGCCTGAGACCCTAATGACGCCACCGAGTTCCGAGGCGATTCGCCTGGACATTGAACTTATCAAGGCCGCAGGTTTTAATGGAGTCCGGAAGCACCAGAAGATCGAGGATCCCGAGTTCCTCTATTGGGCCGACAGACTGGGTCTACTCGTCTGGGAGGAAATGCCCAGTGCTTACCGCTTCACTCATGAGTCCGTTCATCGCATAACACGGGAATGGCTTGAGGTGATCAACCGTGACATAAATCACCCCTGCATCGTTGTCTGGGTTCCCTTTAATGAATCCTGGGGAGTGCCAGATCTCGCTGACAAAATTCCTCATCAAAATTGTGTTCAGGCCCTTTACCATTTAACGAAGACCCTTGATCCCACGAGGCCCTGCATAGGGAACGACGGTTGGGAAGCGGTCTCCACGGACATTATCGGTGTCCACGACTACGACGACCGGCCTGAGAGGCTTTTAAAGAAATATGCTACCACGGGCCACATGAGTGTTACAGAAATTCTCAACCGCTACCGGCCTGGTGGCCGAGCAATTACTCTCGAAGGATACGCTCACAATGGTCAGCCGGTGATGCTGACTGAATTCGGGGGGATTTCTTTCGTGGAGCCAAATGATGCAATCAAAAAGACCTGGGGCTACTCGGCGGCAACGAGCTCTAAAGAGTTTCGCCGCCGCTATGAAGAGCTGATGAGTGCGATCCATCGGATCGAGCTCTTCGCAGGATTCTGTTACACCCAGTTTACCGATACTTTCCAGGAGGCCAACGGGCTATTCAAGGCAGATAGGTCCTCAAAGTTTCCTGTGGCGGCCATGGCGCGCTCCACTCGAGGTGTGGGCCTTGGTCGGGGAGAGCTAACTGGGGTGCCTCAGCCTCCGCCAATTCCCCATGATAATGAGGCCTTTGAGCTCAATGGGGAGTTAAGCGGTGGGACGGGGCCAGAGTGATGTCATTTTTTCAGGCCGCAAGCGATTCGATCGGGGTCCGCGTATAATGCCGCTGTGAAACTCATCCTGGTCGTTTTTTACTTTGTGACTACCTCGACCTTCGCTCTTGCGGACGTGACAGGAGAATGGAGTAAGCTCTGTGATCGGCCAGAGGTTGTCCGTCTACGCCGAAGTAGGGGGACATGTCGAGTTGTCATCGCACCCCGTAAGGTCGAGAAAAAGATTACGTGCACGGGTTCTTTCCTGGCGGCAATGACCTGCGAGGTCGAACTGAATGCAGGAGCTGAGGTGTCCACCCTCGGGATAACCTGCGGGACCAATCTGCGGCGACCTACTCTGGCCCAGGAGCAGCTCGCTGCGGTTACGGCGTTTAATGCTGTGGCCGTCGTCACAGACTCGGCCGGTAAAACGACGGTGGTTGAAGATACGGGGGAATATCTGGTGGCAACCTCTGAACTGGCAGAGGTGACACTCGTAGAACGTAACGGCCAGTTGAGTGCAGCGGTTAAGCTGGTTCTACCCAATGGGCGTGTTCCTCTTACGGGACTGGTCTGCCGGGGCCATTAGTTCTGGATCTGTGCCTTGGTGAGACGCTCGAGCTGAAAGCGGCTATCCGTCTTAAACCAGTCATTGCCGGCCCCGCGGCCCACGGCCCTTAGAAGATCTGTCGCAATTTTTCCGTCGCGCATAATCGCCTCATCGACATGAACGACTTTGACTTCTCCGGTGATAAGGGAGCCTGCACCTGGAGTCTTCCCATAGCAGAGCATGTCCCGGAACATGCACTCGAACTGGACCGGTGACTCTTTCAAGCGCTTGGCCTTTACGGTCTCAGCATTCATGGGAGTGAGGCCCGCAAAAGCGAACTCATCCTGTCCGTAGGGTAATTCAGTAGAGGTGAGGTTCACTTCCTGGAAATTGCTCTCGGTGCAAAAGTTAACCACGAACTCGCGCTCGCGTAGGATGTTTTTCACCGTGTCTTTGAAGCTAGAATCAGAGCTTCGAATGAGGGGACAGAAGGCGACGATCATCGGACTCGCTGAGACCGCCGTGAAAAAGGAAAATGGGGCGAGATTATTCGAGCCATCGACGTTTCGCGTAGAAACAACGGCGATGGGTCTTGGAATGATAGACCCAATGAGGAATTTGTAATTGTCGGCGAAAGCACCAGAGGTGTGATAAGTTTTCATGGCCAATCTTAGCATCGTCGGCCGGAAAAAAGAAAGGCCTTTCCTGGTAGGAAAGGCCTTCTGGTTAGAAGTCTAGGGAGAGCTTGGCCGAGAGTCGCTTGGTTCCTTGGGTCTGGGTATGCTCGAGACCGAGTTTCATAATCAGGAGCTGAAAGTTCGCGCCGACTGCCAAATAGTTTCCTGAGAGTGAAACGTCCTCCTTGGTCGAAGCGGTGTAACCGAAGATCTGCCCAGTTGCGTTGAGACTGCCATCGATGGTCGAGGTCCCGAATTTTGCATACGGGGTAAAGAAGAGAAGCGTCTTACTGACACCTACCCAGTAATTTGTGGTGGTTGTTTCGAGCTCAATGTTGGCATTAATAGGTGTCGTTTGCTTAAAGGCAATTTCTGTGGTCGCCCGACCTGCACCGACTGCAATGTCCAGAGGTAGGCCTAGGAACACACCGACGTTCCAGCCAATCCCGTAAGACCTGTTTCCGAAGGATACGTCACTAATTTCCTGGTCAGGAAGAAGGTTAATTTCGGCGAAAAAATCAAAAGGTAGGTGGACACGTGCAATCGCCCCGGCATGGTAGAGGTTGTCAAAATCATCTCCTGATCCACCAGAGTCCTCGACCACACCCTTGAAGTTGGGGGAGGCCGTCTGTCCTGCGACAATTCCGACTTCGACTCCCCAGAGCCCATCAGTTTCCGGTGCGGCAACAACGGTGTGGGTAAAATTAGCACCAAATTCGCGAGTCACATCTTCGACGTCGCTTTTTGAGAGGTTACTAAACTGAGGGCCATCGGCGAGTGCCGGGAGAGAACTAAGGAGAGCGAGGGCCAGGGCGAAGTTTTTCATGGGCATCCTTAAATGAGTTATGCCCTGATTGTCCCTGATCTATGGCCTTTCGCCGAGGGAGGAAAAAGCTTCCCGGCCCCTAGGTCGCCATCCAGCTCTTCCAGTACTCGGTGTTCTCGAAAGTCTCAAATTCCTTGGTCCGATGAAGGTCATGGCGAGCGTCGATCATCACAGCAAACTCGTCGGTAAATTCGTTATCGTTGGCCTTCTTAAACGCCTTGGGGTGAGGCCCGTGGTGAATGCCCCTAGGGTGGAAGGTGAGGGCCCCGGCGTCGATGTTGTCCCGGGAGAAAAAATTTCCTTGATGGTAGAAAAGAATCTCGTCGTAGTCGATGTTGGAGTGAAAGAAGGGAACCTTCAGAACTCCTTCTGAGGTGTGCTCAAGGGGTCTGGCGACAAACGAGCAGACAACGAAATTCTGGGCCACGAACATGGTATGCCCACTCGGCGGGATATGGTAGCGGTGTGAATTGATCGGGCAGTAGTCGTAGATCGAGATCTTCCAGGCGTAAAGAGATCCTTTCCAGCCCACACAGTCCAGGGGATTAAATGGGTAAGTCATGCGAGTCAGGGCACCCTGATGCTTCACATCCACCGGATAGTTAGTGAGGCCCTGCTCTGAGCCCAGCGCCGCTTGGGGAACAAACTTCGCTGTTTGGTCATAAAGCGCATTCGGTCCGAGGATTCCGCGGGAGGGCTCTTCGAATTCTGAGTTGGACTCGACCTTGAGGATTTTAAGGGGCTTGGTTACAAATGTTTTGTAGGTGGTTCCTCTCGGGACCACGACGTAGTCGCCTTTGATGAGTGGGATGTGCCCATACGTCGTCTCTAGGAGGCCCTCGCCTTCGTGGATGAAGAAGAGCTCGTCGAAGTCTGCGTTCCGGAAAAAACTCGCCGGAGTTTTGGTGAGTGTTCCAAGGTAGACTTCGAGATCTTTGTTATAGAGGAGCTTGACGAATCGATCCTGGAAGGCCTTTTCCTGGAAGAGCGGGGGAAGGTTCCGGGGCTTAAGGTTGCCGTCGATATGGGTCCAGTCCGTGGGCTTATTTTGATGGTAGAGGTGAGAGACGCGGCCAAAGAAGCCTTTGCGTCCGTGTTCCTCTTCAAAGAGACCCTCGGGAATCTTGACGTGGGCCTGCTTGGTATAGACGCCGCTGGCGAGAAAGTTTTCCATAATCCGTGATCCTATGGTTTCGGGTTGGGAGTTCCAACTATGTTGCGTAGTTTTCCAATGCGTTCGATCTCAAGCTCGAGTAGGTCCCCGGGTTGAATCCATCGGTCAAGTTCAAGTCCACAACCGGTTCCGACAGTTCCTGAACCGATGAAATCCGTGGCCCGGATCCATTCCTCCATGCCGAGGTGTTCGAGCATATCACCCCAGGAGTAGTGTGAATCACCCGAGTACCCTCGGGACCATTCCTCGCCGTTGATGGCCGCGGTCATGAGGAGGTTTGGTTCCTCGTAGTTGAACTCATCGAAGGTCACGATGACGGGGCCCATGATTGAGCACCAGTCCTTCCCTTTGGCGGGCCCTAGCCGGATCGACATTTCTTTGCGCTGAATATCACGGGCGGAGATGTCGTTCAAAATAGTAAAACCGAAGACGTGCTTCCGGAGGTCTTTGGCCTTGACGTTGCGGCCATCCCGGCCAATGACCACACCGAGCTCGAGCTCGTAATCGAGCTGTTGGGAGTAGTAAGGCCAGGGGATGATGTCCTCTGTACCAATGAAGCCCGTGTTCCCACCCTTGTAGTAGGCGGGGATCTCGTACCAAGCGGGAGGCACCGGTTCGCCGCGTTTTTCGAAACCTTTCTTGACGTGTTTTTCGTGAGCGTAGAAGTCACGGTACATGGCGATCTCGTCTAGGGGAGCGTCGAACTTCACGTCCTTGACGTCGCTCAGGTGAAAACCCAAGTGGGTGACTCCCTCTTTGAGGAGCTTCCCATAGATGTCGAGGGTATGCATGAGCATCGTAATGGACGCGTCTTGGTGGAGCCGCAGAAATTGCGCGAGGGAGGGAGGAGCAAAGAGGAGGGCCCGCTTTTCCGGCCCATAAAATCCCTGGCGGCGAAACTCGAATTCCCAAAGGAGATTAACGTCGACGATGGTCTTCTCATCGGCGAAAAGACCCAGCCGCTTCAGAGGGCCAATCGGGGAAGGGCGTTGGAAGGTGCAGACTTTCATGCTTGGGCTCCGTAGGTTTTCTGGTAGCGGGGAAGGACCTCGTCCATCGCTTGGTAGAAATGCGCCATTTCTTCTTTCGTTCCCAGAGAGATTCTCACGTGGTCGGGCATGAGGTTGGCGCGCAGGGGGCGGATGATGACTCCGTGATTCAAGAGTTCATTGTAAAGGAAAAGGCTCGCTTCCTCAGAGCCGGTTTTGAAAGTGATAAAATTCGTGACCGAGGGAATGGGCCGGAATCCGTGGTTTGTTAGATAACTCAAGAGTTCATGATATCGATCTTTGTTGTTCTCAAGAGTCCGCTGGAGGTGGGGGTAATCCTGGAGCGCTCCGTAGGCACCTTTTTGCGCAATGAGACCCGGCTCAAAGGGGAGCTTCACCTTGTGAAGGTTGCCGATGAGGTAGTCGTGGCCAAAGCCGTAGCCACAACGCACACCTGAGATTCCGTAGGCCTTGGAGAAGGTTCGCAGAGTGATGACGTTGTCATAGCGGTAGGTCATGCAGTCGG
>JAIYDC010000071.1 GCA_027487685.1 Pseudomonadota bacterium
CTCCCAGGGTGCACAGATCAAATTTAACCATGGCCATGTGGGCCTGGTGCCGGCCGCCGGTGGGATGAGTATGCTAAGTACCTTAATCTCTCCTGCCTTCGCACGCACGTGGATCCTCGGGGGAATTCCTGTCACCAAAAGTGCTCTCACCGAATCAGGATTCCTGGCCCATACCTACACCAGCGAAACTCGCGCTGAACTCGTTTCCGATATCCTCTCTGGCATCTCCAAACTCGCACCTGTCCAGCGGATCCAGGCCAAGCTTGGGCTCTTCGAAGCGCTTCGCCCACAATTGGAAGCAGGCATCGTGATGGACCGAAAGATCGCTAAGGCGTCCATGGTCTCTGAAGACTGGAGGGGCCGCAAACCCGAGGTTCAGGAGAGCGAATTCATGCCAGCGAAATCCATGTCTTACGCTGTGAAACTCTCCCTCATCAAGAGCGATGAGGCCCTGAGAAACCTTGACCACTAGTAATTATTTCCGCCCTGCTTGAGTCTCATAGGGCCCCCTGTATGATGGAGGCCTATGAAAATCATCACCACAGCTTCAGTTCTTACACTTTCCATTCTCTCCTTCTCAGTTGCCGCTGGGCCTCGCTGTCTTCCCTCGCTGCCAGGAGAAGAAGTTCTCAAAGAGAGTGACTTCCGCTGGAACATCGATCTGGAGGAGATCAAGACCCGTGCCCAGGAACTGTACGTTTCGCCAAAGCGACTGGTCAGGAAGGCCTATCTAAAAGACGGAAGTTACGTCATCCCTATCGATTCCTTCGGGAGCATACGCGATGTCCAGCTCACTTCAACGTTCATCAAAAGCATCACCCTCCATGTAGAAGAGGGTCTGAAGAGACGCTACGTGGACGCCATCACTTTTAGTGACATGGGCCATTCACACTTTTTTATTCCCCAGAAATTCTATGATGAGGTTCTTTCCCCGATTCCTATTCCGGACAAACATCTCCTGTATGAAAAAATGCTGGCCCACGAAGGCCTGAAGATCCTCTACCACACGGCAGAGCAATTAAAGATGAAGGATGAAGCGGGAGAACTCCTGCCGAGCCGCCACACCCAGTGGCGGTTCTTTACCAGAAACTTAGTCGGCGATAATAGTGGTCTAGGCAAGCTCGAGCTTCTTCATAACGAAGAGCACAGGCACAATACGGCCAGTGAATATGATGAGGGTTACCGCTATTGGGGAGGAGGCTTTTATATTTCTGCTCATTCAAAGGGATGCTTCCCTTACAAATATAACGGGAAAATCTACTTCTTCGACCTCAACCTAGACGGAATCTAAGGCAAAAGAGCGATGCCTACCGGGCGTATCCACACCTCATCATCGCCGTCATGAACGCGTTGTGTGACCAGGTCAGCTCCTCGGCCCCTTGCATTTGACCAGAGTTCTGGTTGAACTGCTCGGACATTCCGCCACGGCGGTCAGAGTGGAAGAGAGCACGGGAGAACTGCCGTTCAATATCATCGTTAAGTTTTTGATTCTTAGTTTCGTTACGGAGCTGGCAATAAAACTCACCAAGACCTAGAGTTGTGAGGAACCAAGGGTTACCCTGACCAGAGGTTTTGTACCCATCATAGCGGTCTTCCGGGTAGCGACCGATGGCCACACCCAGTTCAGGATACTCACTGTTAACCCGGTAGAGCCTTCTAAACGTTTCTACCATGACTTCAACGTAGCGTCGGACTGGAGCGGAGCGAAGTGAGAAGAGCCGCTGGTATGGCCAATTGTGAAGGAGAGCAAGGAGCGGGGCCACATCGATGTTAGAATCCTTATACCCTAGGCCACCATTAACCTTACGGATCGTAGTTTTAATACCAATCGCCGGATCCACGAACTGCGTGGTTAAAAAATTTCCGATGAGTCGAGACTGGTGGTCGTAGAAATCTGCCGCGCCGTCATCACGCAACTGGCGAGCGAGCTTTGCACCTTCTTGGAGTGCTGTGTGCTGGGCGAGAAGAGTATAAAAGTGCATACCCATCTCCTCTTCCCACAGTTCAAAGCTCGGTTCACGCCAGGAGTGGGCGGTATATTCAAGATCTTTTTTGATCGGGGAATCTGCAGGGATGACTCCGTGGTAGAGCTTTTTTAAAACGTAATCCTGATTCCCTTCACGAAGCATGAGGTTGGCAAACTTGATCATCGTCAGCGCCCTGAGGGCAGGGCCATCGTTCTGAGGACGTCCCCAGCCACCAGTATAGCCGCGACCGTCGATGAAATACTTTGGCTCACCCAGGCCTGAGATCGCAGGCTGATTTTGACGAAAAGACTCGGCGTCTATCCATGTGAAGATCATGCGACGCACTCTGGAGTCACGGGAAAGCTCATAATAGTCGACGAGCGCCCGATAAGTGAGAGCGGTATCTCGTACCCAGTCAAAGTAATAGTTGGGATTCGAACGGCTTGGGCTCGCGACCACAAGACCCGGCATTACGTCTGGCTTAGTAGAGTTCTCAATGACCGTTTTGAAACTTTGCCGGAATTGAATTTCCTTAGAAGGAAGAGCAATGGCTATCACCGGAAAGAGTGTGAGAAATGCAAAGAGGTATTTCATTAAAGCTCCCTGAGTTCGTGCGAGTTGATCACCTCTCTTAATCCCGAGAGTGGCAACTTCTGGCCAAAGCCGAGGATAAATCCTCCGCCACCCGCACCGCAAAGTTTAAGCACATAATCCCCCGTTTCCAGCCCCCTTGTCCAGAGTGCTCGTTCCTTAGTTGGGATCATTTCTGGAAAATAGTCCCACTGAAACTTAGAGATATGCCAGAGGTGATGGAAAAGATTGGAGCGGTCGTTACGGAGAACCGCGTCGATGGCGAAGTTCACTTCCTTCGCCAAAATCTCTCCACAACGTTGTTTAAATTGAGGATCCTTCATCTTCTCCTGGTAAACACTCACCAAAGGGCCGGTTTGCCTTGGTTTCCCGGTATTGAGCAGGAAGAAGCCGGAGAGATCCGGCGTGGATGGAAGAACCTCTACATCATCAAAGCCGTGGATCAAGAGGGGTTTACGCAGGTGACTCACTAGAGGATCAAGACCCGAACTTGAGCCGTGGAAAAAGTCCTCAAGGCCTGCCAGTTCCTTCTTATCCTGGACGAGAACTCCTGCAGGAATTCCGTAGCGCTCGTAGATTGCCGCGATCACTGCTCCAGAGCTCCCAAGCCCAAAGCCCTGTGGGATAGTAGAGTCAAACCAGAGACCCTTTTGATAGTCTTTCTTCATCAATTCAAGATCAATACCGCGCGCACGAGAGGATTCAATAAAGGCGAGAAGACTTTTGCGGGAACTTAGGGAGGGCCCGGAGTCAGGATTCTCAAAGGACCACGCTCCCATCAGGGGCCAATGGGGAAGTGCCAGGGCCTTAGAGCCGTTTAAAATCGTGTATTCCCCGAGCAGAAGAATCTTGGCCGGAAACGTGCTCAGCATTTAACAGGCCCCTCGCCGCACTCGTCATCAATCACCTTGACTGCCAAGGGTGAGAGTTCGTGGGCAATAAAAGTACGGATTTTGTGCTCGTACGACTCGGGATAAATAAGATGGAGGTTCGGTCCGGCATCGAGAGTGAAATAGAGTGGGAGGTGCGTCTCGCGGCGGAAGGCCCAAATTATATCAATGGCAGCGAGAGTATTTGGTTTAAGAAGTGTAAAGGCCGACGGGGCGGTGAGCATCATCGCGTGAAGGCTGAGCGCCTCAGTTTCAAGCATGTTCCCAACTTCAGTGAAATCACCGGCACTCAAGGCCGCCACGGTCCGTGCGTAATTTGCCCGCGCCTGCAAAAACCGGGTCTCGGCATAGAAATGATCACTCATGCGCCCGTGCCCTGCCGTGCTGGAGACCGTTTTTTCATCGCTACTCACAACTAAAACTGAGTCACGAAGGTGCGTAAAATCTGGATGAACAGAAACTGGCGAAGCGTAGAGATCGCTGTCGCCTCCCCAACTGACGAAACCACCATACACAGAGCGGCATGCGGAACCAGAAGCAAGGCGCGAAAGGTAGCTGGCCGTTCGAAAGAAATCAACCTTTACTCCTGAGAGGAAGAAGAGGTAATCGGTCAACCCTAGAGCGAACGCAGAGAGACCTGATGCCGAAGAGGCAATGCCCGTCCCATGGGGAAAAGTATTACGAGTCTCTACTACGCAATGAACTTTCTTAAGCCATGGCATGGAGGTCAATGAACGGAGGTAGGATTCAATTTTTAGCGCAAATTTCTCCTGCCGAACTCCGTCCAAGAGAAGCTCCACTCCAGGATTGGCATGGCCAACCTCGAAACAAACACGAGTCTCTGTGAAGCAGTTCTTTAGAGTCATCGAAAGTGATGGATTGGCCGGGAGCTGGTGCCCCTTCTTACCCCAATACTTTACAAGTGCGATGTTGGAGGGTGAGCGCCATGAGGTCTCAAATGGTGCTGGAGAGAGGGACTCAAATGGTTCGAGGAAATTCATCAGCGAAGTTCCGAAAAAATAATTTCGGTAAAGGGGATCACTGTACCAAAGCCACGGTCATGAAAATAGTCCCGGGTCTCGGAGGCCGGTCGGTCGGATGTGACCAGAGCGAAGTCTCCACCCCAGGCCCCCAGGGACTTAACTTCGCCCCAAAAGTCGGCGAAATGGAGGTCCTTCACTTTGGTCTGACCAAGGGCTTCCGCAACAATGGATTCGTGATTCACGATAACCTTATTGAAGGTGACTAGATCATTGGCATGAATCATCTCACGTGTGAGCTGAGAGATTTCTGCGATCGTGCGATTCTTATTTTCGATTTTAAGCATCTGATACTTGGCGACCTCTTTGGCAGAATTCTGCTTCTGTCCGAGGTAGACAAAATACAGGGAATCCTTAAAGGGAGGCTGAAATGGCGCTGCCCCCCACTGAGGCTTTCCATCGAAACGGCTGTACTTGATAGGGCCCATGGCTTGAGCACAAGCAATGTCATAGCCGGACCCCCCGATGGTCTGCTTGAGCAACTCGAATGGGCTCACATAGGCCCATTGGGCCACATTGTAAATGAAGGATGAACTAGAGCCGAGCCCCCACTCCAATGGGAATTCAATGCGGGTTTCGACAAACACGTCGACGTCGTCTCGAAGAAAATGAGGGTTTTGTTGCCGGACCGCTTTAAGCGCCCCAGAAACAAACTTCTCAGTCTCCACACCGGTCGGCTTTATAGGATTGAAATGCCAGAACTCATAGTTCGCCTCGAACCAGACCTTGCCCGCATGATCGATAGATTTCCAGTTGAGTACAGGTTGGTAGGAATGTCGGTAACGGACCTTCATACTCTGGCCTACGGTAGTGGGAAGTGCGAGGGCCTCGGCACCGTCAAGCACGAAGTACTCACCAGTAAGAAGAAGCTTTCCATGGCCATAAAAAAACTGATCTTGCATGCTTTATCCTCTGATCGTTTTTAAAAAGTCTCGGGCCCCGGTAAATGAGACCACTTTATCGGAGAAGTGTGTCTTGGCCTTCTCGATCTCTTCCTGGTTTGCCTCAAATTGATTCAATATATTCAGGAGATGGAGCTTCATATGCCCTTTTTGGATACCTGTCGTGATGAGGGACTTCACGGCCCCAAAGTTCTGCGCCAGCCCCACTGCTGCCATCACTTGCATGAGTTCCGGAGCGGTCGGGTTCTCGAGCACGGCCAGGGAAGTCCGTGCCAGTGGATGGAGGGAGGTGAGGCCTCCGACGGTACCTACCGCCAGCGGCACACGGAGCGAGAAGCGGAACATGTCACCGGTCAGGTCAACGGAAGAAAGGGAGCGGTAGTGACCGTCTCGAGCAGCGTAGGCATGAGCGCAGGCCTCGATCGCACGGAAATCGTTTCCCGTTGCAATAACGACTGCATCGATGCCGTTCATAATACCCTTATTGTGAGTCACGGCCCGGTTCGGATCAATCTCAGCGATTCGAACCGCGGTGGCGAATTTCTCAGCGAATTCCCGCGCAGAAAGACCTCCGGGGAAGCCCCCAAGGTCATCAATCGGGCACTCGACAGAAACTTCCACTACGCAGTCAGGAGTGTAATTTGAAAGGATGCACATGATGACGTGAACTTTTTTCTCCATCGCCTCAAAGCGCTCGTCCGCTTCGACGCCGGCACGGAACACCGTCGCCAGTTCCTCGAGGACTGAATTGATGAAGTTGGCCCCCATCGCATTACAGGTCTCGGCTTGAAGCTTGATCTGGTAATAATTCTCGAGCTGGCCAGTCATGTCTACGAGGTCAAGGTCCGTGATCCCTCCCCCGCGGCCGTCCATGTTCATCGTAAGGTGAGCAACCGCCTTGAGTAGTTCAGGGCGTATGTCAGTAAAATGGGCCCTGAGCTTGTCCTTGTTGCCCTGCCACTGAAAATGGATCTGGCCCACTTTTGTAGTCGAGAGAACACGGGTCCGAAAACCACCGCGTTCGAGCCAGAACTTGGCCCCGAGGGAAGCCGCTGCAACCACCGACGATTCTTCGATCACCATCGGGACGGAGTAGACTTTACCATTGATCAAGAAATTCGGAGCAATCCCGAAGGGCAAATTATAGTTTGTAAGTGTGTTCTCAGAAAACTCATCAAACCGTTTTTGAACAGTTTCGTCCGGGTGCCAGTACGCAGGCAAACTATTGACTAGTTTCGCTGCCTCACCATCGAGCTGTCCGGCAAGCCATTCAATTTTTTCGATCTTCGTCAGCTTAGAGAATCCGGTGACTGGTTTCAAAAATCCTCCTTCACTGTCAGGAGAGACTTCGCCGTGAGCAGCGCCTCCCGCTGTGCCAGGAAAAACTGTTTGAGTGTATCGTAGTCGCCAAGTGCCGGTGATAGGAACGCCGAGGCCATGCCAATAACCGCATTTGCCTTGAGTCGGGACATAAGGTTATAGCCGTCAAGCATGGATGAAATCCCACCCGAGATGATGAATTCTTTTCCTCTTACGGGCAGAGCATTCAAGTGGCCCACCATCTCGCGAGCGGTATGGCCCACATGTATAAACCCCTCACGTGAGAGTTGCTCCTGTCCGCGAAGCCTTTCGAGCAGTGTAAAGTTCGTGCCCCCAAAGGCGCCGAGTTCTATCCCTGCAATTGGAAGCTCAAGGAGTGCCTTGAGGCTTCGAGGTCCCATGCCCTGCCCAACTTCTTTGACGATCACAGGGTAGTTGACCGAATCGAGGAAGCGCTGAAGTGTCTCAAGGGGAGTAACAGTGTATCGGTCCCCTTCGGGCTGGAACCACTCCTGGAGTGGATTGATATGAACAATGAGGCCGTCGCTTTCGGTCATTTTGACAAGTTCATGAACCTGGGCCAACGAGTTCCCTGCTACCAGTTCCTGAAGCTGTGCCACACCAATGTTGGCGAAGAGCGGCTGGGAACCTAAGAAACGTTTCACTGCAAAATCAGCGAGGCGTGACCGGTCCTTCAAAAGGGCGCGGCACGAACCCAGCCCCATGCCCAGTTTGAATTCCCCGCAGAGGCGGGCGAGGTTCTCATTAATCGTCTTGGCGTGCTCAGTCCCCCCAGTCATGGAAGAGACCCAGATTGGATAATCCAAGTCAAAGCCTAGGAAACGAGATTCCCACGTGGACTCGGCCGAAGGATGAGTAAAAAAAAGGGGTTCGTAGTCAAACCGAGTATCCACCTCAACAGAAGTTGTTCTGGCCTTAGCAGCTAGTTCAATGTGGTCCCCTTTCCTCTCGGCTAACCGTTGGGAATGAGTGAGGTTTTTAGAAGAAGTCATAGACTCTCCTAGTATCAAAGAAAGGTTTAGAAGTCATGGGCTTTTAAGCTCGGATCGGAGCACCCAATGATATGATTTTACTCCATCTTGAAGGGGGGTCAGGAGGGCCCGGACTTGATATAATGCTAGACGTAGAAAATGTCTAGGTTCCGGCAGGAGCAATAACCAAGACAAATTCCCGCTTCTCCCCCTCGGCGAGCTGGCCCAAAATGGCCTCGGCCTTCCCGCGAAGAAGCTTTTCACTCGGTGACCCGAGGTCCATGCCGAGGAAGATTTCACGCTTCAAGTGGCCAGAGGCAAGTTCCTCGAGGAGCTTACGAAGACGGTAAGGTGTCTCCATCCAAACCTGGGTTTCTGAGTTTTTAAGTTCATTCCAGATCCACTGTTCACGCTCGGGCATTTTGACTGGCACGAAGCCACAAAAGTTAAATCGGGTGTGAGAGAATCCTGAGAGAGCAATAGCAAGAGCGATGGAGTTTGGAAACGGTGTTGCGGTCACCTTGATCCGGTTCCTGTGGCAAAGGTCAACTAGGTCCTGGCCTGGATCACAAAAGGCCGGAAGTCCGCAGTCACTCAAGAGGAAAACTCTCTTCCCGCTTTTAAGTTCCTTGAGTACCTGGACTTTCATTTTTTCGGCAGTGTGCTCGTTATAAAGCACAAAGCGCTCGATCGCCTCGCGCTGCAGACCCCATTTAAGCCACCGTCCACGGGCCACCTTGTGTTCCTCGACCAAGAGGAGCACATCCAGACTCAGGCACTGATCCCGCAGAAGCGCCAACGCAACAGGCTCCAGAGGAGTATCCTCGGCGATGGGTGTTGGGATGAGAACGAGTTCGCTCATGCAGTTCCTAAAGAAATGAAGAGCTCAGGGCGATGAAAATCCGGATTCGCCTCGGGATTGGGTTCTATTGCAAAGTACTCCCGTGGGTCCTTGTCGAGGCAGGCGAAGAAGCCCCCATAGAGGTCTTTCCCGACCAGCTCCGGTGGAAGGACAACAGTGAGGGCCGCGTCCCAGCGGCGGCCATCAACAGAAATCGAGTGAGTCAGTTCAAGAGACTTGGGTGGAGCGAATACTTTGCGAGGTTCCGTGACTACGAGAGCAAATGGCTGATTGAGGGGCGACACCTGGACCTCGAGGTAAGGGGCCTTAAGATCGCCTGGGTGGGAGCGCAATTGAAGGAACGCTTCTACCACGTCGTTATTCCAGAGACCCCAGTTTTTTGTCCAGTCGTCGGTAAAGGCCGGGTCCGACAGCCAAGGGCGACCCGAGCGCTTTTGAACCGTAAACGTTATCCGCACCGATCGGTCTTCCACCAACCATCCAACCTTCACGGTGTGAGCGGCAACTGTCGGGCCATGTTTTTTTAAGTACGCTTCCATAGACTTAAGAATACTCCTTAGGCCATAATCGGGCCATGCAATACCGCCTCTTTCTCATCGTCCCACCGGGACTAGAAGACTTAGCCCTGGAAGAACTTGTGGCAAAGTGCCCCTCCGGTACCGACGTGGCAGTCACTAAGGGTGGTATCGAACTCACAGCTGACCTGGACTGGGTCGTAGCGGCGCACTGCCTGTTAAAGCTCCCTACTCGAATCCTCCTTCGGATCCATGAGTTCAGGGTTCGGGACTTTCCGAAGCTCCATCAAAAATTCAGCGCTTTCAAGTGGAATGAGGTCCTTTCGCACCCGGAACCTCAGTGGGAAGTTTCTTGCACACGCTCTCGCCTAATGCATACGGGAAGGATTGAAGAGACGATCCGCGAGGCACTTTTAGCTGCGCTCCAGCGGCAGCCTCTCTCACTTGATTGGCAAAAAAAAGATTACCTGCCCCAGACCTTCTACGTCAGGATCGTCGACGATAACCTGACTCTAAGTCTAGATCTCACCGGCGAGCCCCTCTATAAACGAGGGTACCAGAAAATAAAAGGTGAGGCGCCACTCCGAGAGAACCTTGCATCCGCTTTTCTAATGGACCTCTTCCGCGGGCTCGAGGATGACATCGTGCTGATTGATCCTATGTGTGGCTCGGCCACTTTTCTGAGCGAGGCGGTGAACTTTCAACGGCCGCTCCACATGCGAAGCTTTGCGTTTGAGACCGCGCCGTTTTTTAAAGGCAAACTCGTGCGACTTCCACCTGCCACGAAGAAACTTCCTGTGAAAAGTGCCGTCGGATTTGATCAGAACGGGGAACTTCTTCAGAAAGTCGCCGCCGAAAGTGGCCTCGACCTCAGGGTCCGCGATTCACTCGTAGACTGCCTCAACCCGGGAGAGGATTTTGTGATGATCTGCAATCCGCCCTACGGTGAGCGGATTAAAATCGACGGCCGCCGTGGGAGCTTTCTCAGGAACGCTTGGGAGAAGTTTCTCACCGTCGACCGTCCGAAGCGCTTTGGCTGGGTGATTCCGAGTGACATGGACGATCTCTTCCGCCCTTCTGAAGAGTACCGATTACTACATCAGCGGCGGCTACGCAACGGGGGCCTTGCCGTTACCTTCTGGGTCTGGGAGCGGATCTCCTAGCTCTATTTCCGAAGTCCCACTAGACCATTTCGGATCTGAGCTGCCAAGTCTAGTCGATGCCAGTAACAACCGAATCCGGACTCGGAAGAGTAAACTGGCCGGAGCCGTCATTTACAGTAGGACAACTAAACCTCGACGTAATAAACCTGACTCTTGGCCCAGACTCCTTCTACGAACTGAATGAGGGCCACACTCCCAGAAGGGATTTCAGTGACCGCCTCCCGGGCGAGGTTTCTAAGAGTGTGAACCTTTGTATCGATCACCTGGCCCTTGGGATGGATGATCTGAAGCAGATCGCCGGATCGCATCCCCCGGACATTTTTCACCATGATGGCGAGATGAGAAGCCTTCTGGGCCTCGAGAACTTCTCCGATGTAGTTACCCTCACGCTTCTGAAGGCGAGAATTCTTAAGTTTATGAAACTGCGAATCGGTTTTATTGACTAGATAGAATCCGCGCATGAGGTCCTGGGAGTAACTCTCTTTCAAACTCTCGAAGGCATGGGCGTCGAAGCCGCGAATCAGTGCCGTGATTTCTGCGACCTTCGAGGGCGTCTCCCAACGCTGGTCAATGCGGAAGAAACCGAGACCGGCCTCCCGCAGATCCGAGGCGTATTCAAGGAGGCAAAACTCTTTTATGTGGAACATGAAAGTACCATGCTGATTCTCAACCAACGGAAAGCCCTTATGGGGGGATTCTTCGCTCTCCCCAAGAGCAGCGAGTTCCTCGTTCTGAGTTACACGCTCAGGAAGAAGTGCGGAGAGGAGTGGCCTCGGTGTGTAGAAAAGCAGGATCCGTCCGAGACCAAGGAGCTCGCAGGGAACGCTCAGGTGCTCGACATAGTCCTCGATCACCGGCTTCGAAAGCTCGATGGAAAGTACGACACGCTCGAGCCGACCGCCAGATAGTTCGATCCAGCCCTCGAGGGCCTCGCGGTTATGGTTTCCATTTTCGGCTATAAACTGGAGCGGCTTCCGAGTTTCCTTGATCGCCCAATGGAGAGCTCCCGGATCCTGAACGCGAAGGGCATCGGCGTAGGGAAGAAGCTCTCGAATCGCCGTCACCTTTTCAGAAAAGATGTCCTCAGTCATCAGGATATCCCACTCGAGGAGAACCCGAAGTCCCAACTCAGACGCACGATTAAAAAGTGTGATGTACTCTTCTTTGGAGAGCTTCCCGAACCGCGCCAGCGCATTCGGTTCAAGAATCACCTCGCGGAAACCTTGGTCACAAAGAACATTGAGTTCATGAAGGGAGCGCGCGTAGGTCGTGGGTTTCATAGTTTGACTCTGTGTCGCACGAGATGCATCGCCTCGACACCGCTCACAAAAGGCAGACGGACTAAGGTGGTGGGTTTTGTTCGCACGACAGATTGAAGAGCGAGGTCGCTCATCTCATGAGCACTGATCCGAACGGCGGGACCGCGGAACGGTAGAATTTCGATTTCATCGCCCTGGTTAAAGGCATTCCGTACCTCGAGAACGATACCGGCCTTAGGGTTGGCCTCGACCACCGTTCCCACCATCCTCCACTCACCCTCGGAGGCGCTCTCCC
>JAIYDC010000129.1 GCA_027487685.1 Pseudomonadota bacterium
CACAGTTGGTAATGTTCTCTGGATTCAAAAGGCAATTTGTGAAACTGACCGGTACTTCACTCAAGTCCTTAAGGATTAAAGCGTGAGTAAGTCCTTCTGCTTTTCTCAAACGTGAGAGAATTAAATCTACTCCTTGCTTTTGTTCCGGCAAAAGAAATGATGGTACGAATTTAGCGGCTTGCAATTCAATATTTTGGCTTAACTCATTTACTATTAACTCTTCAGATATTTTTGCCTTCTTCATGGAATAGAGAGTAAAACAGGTCAGCATTACTATGATTGATAGAAGAAAAACACCTACTGAGATCTGGGAAACCCTTTCTTTTAATGTTTGTACTCTCATTCTGCCCCCAGCTTTAAAACTCGATCAATTTCAAACTGAGAGTTTCTGGTCTTGAGAATTAAAATATCTTTCCTCGGGGCCATGTGGGGTTTAAAAGAGTAATTCCCTGTTACACCCCTATACGATTTAACTTTAAGAAGCGACTTCTCTAATCCATCCCTACTTCTGTCCGGGGTATTGATGATTGTATCGATTAAAAGGTTCATTGAGTCGTATGCCAAGACGGAAGTATCGTTTGGGAGCTTTTTGAAGTTTTCGAGATAAGACTCGACAAATTTTTTTGAGATAACACTATTTAGTTTTGGGTGCCAATGGGTCACAGAATATCCAACAAACTTCTTACCTTTTAGTACGCTAAAAAATTCTTTCCCTTCATTTCCCCACCCATCAGCACCTAAGAAAGGCCTTGAGTGACCTCCATTAACTAATGCCGAAATAATTCTCGCAGAAGTTAGTTCCTGATTTGGAATAAATGCGAAATCAAATTCCAAATCTTTCAGTTGGGCAAGGATGCCTGAAAACTCCTTATCATCTTGAAGGACAGGAAGTGTCTTAACGACTTCACCGCCGAGGGCAAGAAACTGCTTTTCAAAAGACTGAGAGAGATCAACACAATAAGCACAATCGACGGCAGGAATTAACAGAGCCTTTTGGAACTTGAGCTTCTCCTTTGCAAGGCGGGCCAGACTTTCGGCCATGAATTGATTATCAAAAGATCCTAGGTGAACAAAACTGCCAAAAGTACCAAGCCTATTGGCACTGGCACTTGGGCTTAGCATAGGTAGTTTTGAACTCACATGTATTGGTGCGGCGATAAGAGCACTCGAAGAATAGTTATAGCCAACGACAATTGATACTTCTGATGCCACAGCAGATTTGGCAACCTCAGAAACCCTGGAATCATCTGCTCCGTAATCGAACTCTTTGAGTTTTAAAATTACTCCACTTTTTTTAAGTTCGTTATCTCTTTGCTTAATAGCGAGATGAATAGCATCACGAAAATAACCGCCAAAAGGGTTAAATGAAACAGTACTTAATTCGGAAAAATTGGAAGCAATCCCAACATTTACAATCTCTGCCCTTGCGGAGAGCATAAATAAAATCGACATGAAAGAGATCAGAGTCACTCTCATATGGCAAGTTCTTGAACTAAGTCCCGTATATCAAATTTATAGTTTAAGTTCTCTACCAACTCAGCTTTTACGTTTATCACTCCAATTGAAGGCTTCAAAAGGTCTTCGCCTTTCTCTGCCTTATACTGAAAATAAATCCTATCATCTGAGACCCAAGAGCAGAGATTTCTTGCGGCCAAAAGGTCACTATCTGTCCTCTCCGTGATTGCTATGGCAAAACGAATTCCAGATACTGACAAGTAATCTGTCATTACTTTAAGATCTGAAGGGTTTAGTCTGTGCATAGAATCGAATGAAATCTTCACGGTAGAGCGGGACATCGCTAGTGCATTAATTAAAGCTAGGTAAGGTGTTTTATCTCTCTCAAGAAGCCAACGGCCGTGAGTTTCTATAAAAATTTCAGAATTGAATTTTGTCAGTTCAAAAATAATGTTTGGAAGAAGGGGGTGAAGACTCGGTTCTCCCCCCCTGATTGAGATCACTTCGGGTTGAAAAGTAGGCCAATCATTAATGAGTCTCCTAAATTTAGAGACATTAATAAACAACTCAGGGTCTTTTACAATCAGCTCCTCGGCTGGCTTATTAGAAACGACATTCGGAGCATAACAGCCATCACATGCTCTGTTACACGCAGAAGTCACTTCAACAACAAGATCAGTGGTAAATGCTTTCATTTGCCCCCCATCCATGACTTTTGCTGAGAAAGCCAAACTCCGACCATGACCAATAGGGTCCCTGTAATTATTTGGGCCGTCAAAGCCTCGTTCTCTATAAATACTCCAATCAGAACAGCAGTTGGAGTTTTTATATGCATAGACGAGGCAATCTCTTGTGGAGATGTCATTGATAGAGCGTAATTCCAAATAAAGAAGCAAAATGCAGAACAAACGATGGCCAAGAACACAAGCGACAACCATGAGAGAAGACTGGCATTTTTTCCGATACTTGCTAGGACATTCTCCTCAAAAATAAACGCAGCGATTGTTAATTGCAAAAAACCAATGGCCATAGTCCAGAAGGTTAATGATGTACTGGAGAAATCTTTTGAGAATTTTCGCGTAGCAATCACTGAAATTGCCAAAGATCCGGCGGACAATAAAGTAAGCAATGCTCCGAAAATTACATCAGAGGAAAAGTTCAAAGACCCTACTCCACTAGTAGAGAGGAGTAGAATAGATCCTCCGATGACTCCCAGTGCGAGTGCTACCCATTTCTGAAGAGTTAGCTTTTCTTTAAGAACTGTTTTCCCCAAAAGTAGAACCAATAATGGGCTTGTCAGCATAATGGCTGCTGAAAGACTAGAAGGTATGTATTTGAGTCCTGCCAATTGAAGCGGATAGAGTGCACCGAACCCAGTGGTAGAGATAACAACGAGACCTCCCCATTGTTTGATGTTGGCCGGAATTTCAATTTGCCTGTCCAGTAATCTGAAAAGAATGAATAATGCGATTGTGGCTATTCCAAATCTCAAGCTAGATGCCGTGAATGGTCCCCATGCCTGTAATGTATATTTTGAAGCCAGAAAGGAGGCGCCCCATAATATGTTGGCTATAATTGCTAAAATAAATCCATGGCTTAGACTTAGCTTCATAAATGAGAACTCGAATTGCCCGATAGCAGGGCTTTTACTCCGTGCTAGGGGTGAATTCTTAGACGTAAGATTCAAGCTCATATTGACTCCAGAAACATAAGTGAGTCGCCTAAGTATAATGAGACTGGCAGCACGTCAAGCCACTGAGACTATTGAGATCAAAGTCTCAGAATTGAGACTTAAGTCTCAATTCAAATATGTAGAAAATATAGAGGTGAGCCCCCTTTGCGCACGACACCAAAAAACCGGTAATACCGTGCCCAAGGGAATACAATTCCAACCCAGTGAGATGGAAGAAATGGAAAATTCTCAATAATCAAAATTGCGCCTTATCAGTATTATAAGCTCTATGGAATCATTTCGATTTTTCTGGTGGAGGAATTAACACAGAATATAAATGAATTCTAACAAAAGGTCTTTGAGCCTTCTAGCCTAGGGATTCCAGGCCAGCAATTCAGAATAAAGTTCTTTCAGATGATCACCAGACATGTCCAAAATAGGCTCAAACATAAACGAATTCACATGAATATTTTCTGGAGTCATAATATTAACTTTTTCGACAATTCTAAGGAAATCATCGCCAGGAAAATCCTCCTTAAATTTGTTACACAATAACTTCGTTTGAGATCCATTCCCTTGAATTCCTTTCCAAAAATCAACCCCTATTCGTTGAACCAAAATCTGCTCCATCTTAATTCTAATTGCAATAGACATCACAATTTTATTTTCAATCCCTACATCTCCAGCATTTCTGAGACAATTGTCAGCTTGCTCAAATAGTAGTTCTAGTACCGTCTTACTTCCATCTGAAATGATTAATTTCGGTTCAAAAAATCCATCATATATCTCTTTAAAATGCCGCAGGGTAATGCTGCTACTATCTTCTTTCCAATGCAATAAACTGGTTAGTTTCTTGTATGAATCATGATTCTGATCATGCAAATATTCAATCAAATTTCTAGCAAATGCAATCGAGGCAATCAATTTTTTATTGTCTTTGAAATTATTCTTTTTCCAGGATAGAAACGGATTTTTATATCCCTCAAAACTTACTAGTTCTATGCCGCTTGATGTTTTCGATATCATTGAGCAGTTTTTAAAGC
>JAIYDC010000011.1 GCA_027487685.1 Pseudomonadota bacterium
GGTCACGAAAATATAAGGAATACTCTTATGAGTTCTGAAATAAAAGTAGAGAATCCGTTCCATACTGCAAGGTTTAAACCCTCAAGAAAAGGGAAGAAACCCCCAAAACTCCTAGCCGTTGTTCACCAGTCCGGCTGTACCGGATGCGAAGTCTGTATTGCAGGTTGTCCGGTAGATTCTATTGAACTCGTACCTGGGCCAGACCCAAAGAATCCTGGTTACCAGCAGATGGTCGAAATTGACCTCGCCCGTTGTATCGGTTGCCAGAACTGCTCACAGGATTGCCCATGGGAAACTATCACCATGTACCAACACGACGATGCGTTCGTTGCCTGGGGCAATGAGACCTTGGCATCGAGCCTCTATGTGGAAATGGACGAAGTCGAAAAGCTTAAAAAAGAAGTCGCAGGATAAATAAACAAGGCTCCTACAAGGAGCCTTGTTTATTTGATCATCAATTTTCTTAGAGAACGAACGGCAGTGATAAACCGAACATGATTGCAGAATAGTCGGTATCTTCCATATCGTAAGTTCCCAGCTTCCCGTCAGTGAGTTTACCCTTTCGGTACTCTATATTTATGTCTACAAACGGTAGGCCGGTAAACCCAATACCTAGTTTGGTGCCAGTCCCCTTGTCGAACTCAAGATCATAAGTTTGCGTACCATCTCCTTGTCCAAGATCTCCCCGATACTTGGTTGACGCCGAAGCCTGGAAAATATAGCCAGCATAGACGCGAAGAAGAATTGGAAATTCGAAACCAATGAAGCCAGCAAATTCGCTCATCGCGAAATCTGACTTATAGTCATCATTGTCGACCGAAAAATTGCTACGAAGATAGTCGACACCAAGCTGAAAGCCTAGGTTTTGATAGCCTAGGCGACCACCGACAGAGCCCCCGCCAGCGTTATTGCTATCATCGCCGTCGAGTTTGAGGAGGGAGTAACCCACAAGTGGCTCGATCAAAACGCCGGCCTTCACGGGAGGAATAACAAGGAAAGCGAGGATAAGCAGGATCAATTGAGCAAACTTCATGTAACGCTCCTATAGAGTGAAAGAGTTGAAACTCATCTCATTCTATAGGGTTCAGAAAAATCCGCATTAATTTTGTATTTTACCGATAAGCTCTTCTATTTTGACCAATACAACATCTCGACCATTGGCGGACTTAACTGCTAGATGGCCACGAGGAACTTGTTGAATATTCTCAGAAGCAATCATTCTTCCCTTGCGATCCTGACTTACCTGCCCAACCATGTCCCCCTGAACCGCAAGGACCTGGCCAATAGTACCGCGCCCGAAAACAATGAAATCTCCGTCACTAATCTGGAAGCGGCAAGAAACACAATTGTAGCGGTTGTCGATGAGAATTGTATTTCCTCGTTTGAGTTTAAAGCTTGCAATGTCCTCTTTAATCCGGCTCACGGAATACATATTGAGATCGAATTTCACAACGATGGAAAAAATCAAGGTCGCAGTGAACAACTGGAATAGCTTTGAGCGCTGAAGAACCATCCCCTCGAATTCGAGGTCCCGGACCTTGGGTTCGTTATTTTCAAGCTTCTTAGAAATGCTTCGGTCGAAAACAAGCTTTTTCAGGACGATCGAGTATACGAAGCCTGTATTCAACAGAATTAGAAAAGCGAACATCATCAACCTAAAGAAGTAGGGTCCCGAGTTATGAATCTGGACGGCCTGGGACTGGAACAGATATGCGAAGACAACGAAAAACACCGGAAATACGAACCAGTTAAAAAAATCGATCATTTTGTGTCTGAAGAACCATTCTTTACGCTTTTGGTGGTGGTCATACTGGACAAGCTTTAAACGATAATCCTCAAATTGTGCCTGCGGGATCAGGTCAGGTCGGGCGCGATTAATCCCCTCCCAGACATAGTCTGCTCGCTCGAAGCTAGAGCTAAAGAAATGCTTAGTTCCATCCTTTAAGACGACGTAGAAAATTGACCAGCATACCACACCGACACTCTCGATATCAGAGTAGTTAACTTTTTCCTTAGTCCTTCCATTAACGAGAAGATAGTCGGGGAAAACTTGGATTGATTTCTTCAAACGGTACCTAAGCCAGAAGAAATAAAAACCACCCGACACAAAAAAATAGAATGCAGTGAGGAGAAGGTCCCCCCAACTATGGGAAAAGGAGTGGGCCAAACCGTCAGCGTGAAACCTCAATCCCCAAAAAGCCACAAGAAGGGCCGAAAATAAAATGAAGGCCATAATATAGAGTTTGTAATGGCTACGGTGACGTAAGACTCTTGGTTGCTCAATCGGTAATTCCAAGTTCAATCTCCTGATAAAAGATAGAAACTTTTCGGCACGATCTCAGGAAAACTTGACTCAAAAAGTCGACTTACCCAGAAGCTTTTTTTTCAATAGGTTAAGGCTTAAGACTACGCCTGCGAGGACAAGCGCCAATGAAATCCACTGGGAGGGTGTGAGAGGCCCCCAGAGGCCTCGGACGGTATCCCCTCGCAGACTTTCAAGGAAAAGCCTCAGGCCGCCATAGGCGATCAAATAGAGGAAAAATGACTGCTTTCGATGCTGTTTAGAGCTAAGAAGGTACGTTCCTAGGGCCATCAGCGCGATCGCCTCAATGAGTTGTGTCGGATGTCGGTTAGCGCCATGAATGTGAACTGCCCAAGGCAGATCGGTTTCTTTGCCATAGCAGCATCCAGCGAGAAAGCAGCCAATCCGACCTATTCCATGACCGAAGGAAAGTGCCGGAAGAACGGCCCATAACTTAGTAAGACTTATGCTCCTATCTAACTTGCCCAAGAAAAAAAGAAAGACCAATCCGGCCAGAAATCCACCGTAGAAAACGAAACCTCCACCCGTCCAAAAAAAAGCGTCGCTTAATAGGTGAGCTGTCCCAGGATAAGTTAAGATAAAAAAAAACTTTGCCCCGACCCAAGCGCTGAGGAAAATTCCCCAGAAAACAATGTGGCCTTTCCATACCGGAAAGTGTTGATCAAGGTAAGCAAAGAAGACTTGGTAAGCGACTCCCCATCCAAGACCCATGAGGAGCGGATAGGAGTAGAGAGTCAGCTCAGGACTTTGATACAGGATCGGATACATGGCCCCCCGCGGTCTTTTTCGCCTTTGCCTGTATGAAAAAGTCGATGATCAAGAGACCTGCTGCAATAGTGATACAGCTATCCGCGACGTTAAACGCAGGAAAATGGTTAGCTTCGTTCTCCCAGTAGAACATGAGGAAGTCGACCACGTAGCCTAGGCTAAAACGGTCAATCAAATTTCCAACGGCTCCAGCAATAATCAAAGCGTAGGCCAGGGACAAATACAGAGGACCTTTAAGAGTCTTAACCAATAGCCAGAATATCCAGCCGCAAAAAATGACCGGAAGACCAAGAAAGAATACTTGCCTAAACCATTCCGGACCTCCTGCCCCGAGACCAAAGGCAGCCCCGGTGTTCTTGACATAGGCGATACTGAAAAAGCCCTTTATAACAGGAATCGTCTGCCCGTAGTAAAGATTGGTTTGGATCGCGCCTTTAGAGAGCTGATCCACTATGATCAGTGTTGCCATCATTAATGAAAGCGACCAGAAACGTGCCATCTAGTAGTAGTCCTTCGGAATAATTTCGTACTTTTCAATCTTCCGAAGAAGAGTTTTCTTCGGAATATTGGCGTTAAGAGCAGTCTGATTAATGCGACCTTTATTAAGCTTTAGTGCCTGAACAATAAATTCTCGTTCGAAGAGGTCTTTGGCAACTGCAAAATCTAATTTTCCACCTTCGCCGACCTTAGCGCCGAAAGAGAATTGAACGTCATTCACTGACTTTTGGGCCGGAGAATGATCCGCTAGCACCGAATTCTGAATGTCTTCGATGTCGATAACGCTTTCTTCAGCGTGAGTATCTTTAACCTCGATCTTCTTTTGATCCTTGAAGACTATGGAAGGGAGCGAGTTCACATGGATCATATCGGAGGCTTCCATAATGAAGCAGTGCTCAATGATATTACGGAGCTCGCGAATATTCCCCGGCCAGAAGTAGTTCGACAGAACCTCCATCGCCGAAGGCTCGCAGCCTTTAACCTGAAGGCTATGGACGTTGTTAAAATAAGCGATGTAATGGTTTACGAGATGAGGGATGTCAGATTTTCGCTCGCGAAGTGGGGGGAGATAAACGGGAAGTACGTTAAGCCGGTAAAAAAGGTCTTCTCGGAACGTTCCCTCTTTAATCATTTCTTCAAAAGGCTTGTGAGATGCTGCGATGATCCGGACGTCAACTTTGATCTCTCGGTTCGAACCTACCGGCATGAAAGTCTTTTCCTGAAGCACACGGAGAAGCTTGACCTGCATCCCTGCAGAGATATCGCCAATCTCATCCAGAAAGATCGTACCCCCCTCAGCGAATTGAAACTTGCCTATTTTTCGCTGATCTGCACCGGTAAAGGCGCCCTTTTCATGACCGAAGAGTTCCGACTCAATAAGGTTCTCAGAGATCGCGCCACAGTTAATGGTTACAAACTTCTCATCTTTTCTTGGTGAGTTATAATGAATCGCCTTAGCAACGAGTTCTTTACCTGTTCCCGATTCTCCGCGGATAAGTACCGGCGTATTGACCTTGGCCAGCTTCGAGATCACATCGAAGACCTTCTTCATCGCGTTTGATTCTCCAACGAACTTATCGTTTGAGGTGGCAGTGTCCCCAATCGACAGCGTAGGAGAAGAGAAGCCGACCGTTTCTACCATCGATCGTGCTTTGAGTGCGCGCTTGATTAACGCAACAAGATTTTCTGAACTTATCGGTTTCTCGAGGTAATTATAGGCACCCTCTTTGACCGCTTTTACGGCATCGGTCACATTTGAGTAGGCGGTAAGAATCAGAACTATAACTGAAGGGTCGTGCTTTTTGATTTCCGCTAATGCCTGGATTCCATCCATTTCCGGCATATTCACATCCATCACAACCAGATCGTACTTCTGACCGTAGACCTTATTGACGGCCTCTTTACCGTTATCCGCAACGTCGACTACAAAATGGTGGTACTCTAGCGCCTGCCGGACATTCTGCTGAAGGACCTTATCATCGTCTACGACCAATACCTTGTGCATACGCTTCTCCTATTCGTTCTTAAGCTTAATTATAAACGAAGTTCCGACCCCAAGTTCAGACGAGGCGGTAATTACCCCATTGTGAAGCTCGATGAAGTATTTTACCAGATAAAGACCAAGACCCGATCCTTTTATCGCATGAGTGCTATCGTTCTTCACCCGATAAAATTTATCAAAAATATGCAAAAGATCGTCCGGCCCCACGCCGACTCCGTTGTCACGAACCTCGACATAGACCCATTCTGTCTCATCCCAGGTTCGGACCGCGATGGTCTTGCCCCGACCAGAGTATTTTATGGCGTTTTCGATCAGATTCGAGATCACACGGTTCATTAGCACCGTATCTATTTGGATCGGATAGAGTGGTGAAAGATCCGTCTCGATCCGCATCTCCTTAGCATTTGCCTCAAACTCAAGCTTTTCGACGATACCCTCGATGATCTTATTAATGTCCTTAGACTCCTTTCGAAGTGTCAGGTTCTGGGATTCAATTTTTGTAAGATCGAGGATGGAGTTAATAAAGTTATTAAGTTCCTTCGTTGAGTTGACAACATTGTCGATCAGCTCCGCTTGTTCTGTCGTATTCGTGAACTTAATCTTGAGAATGTCCGCAATACCAGCGATTTTGGCCACCGGCGTTTTGAGGTCATGGCTCATGAGAGAGATGAAGTTCTGCTTGAGGTTGTCCACCTGTTTCAGAAGCTTCGTCTCTTCCTGGATTGCGTACCTGGTTTGGTACTCCTCGATCGCCCTAAAAGGTACCCAGATGTAATAGACTACGAAAATGGACAGGACAAGGTGTGAAAGCTTAATCCACCAGCCGAGTGTTACAAAAGCCAGATAGCTTGTGAGAAGAATTCCGAGGATCAGGAGGATGGTGATCATAAGACCCTTAACGGGCTGGACACGGGAGATCACAAAAGACAAAAGTATGGCCAAAAATACTGCTGCAATTTGAGTCAAGAGATCGTCGATGTCGTAGATGGTTTTCTCACCAACAAGGGCCTCAATCACGTCGGCGTGAACAGCCAGCTTTGGTGTGCGATTAGATTCTTTCTCAAAGGGCGTCTGGATGAAGTCACTTGAGTTTGAAAGATAGGACGATCCAACCAGTACAATTTTATCTTTGAAGTAACCCTTGGGAAAGTTCCCGACGACGACTCGATGGAAGGGTATCGAGGGGATCCGGTTATTGGCCGGATTTCCTGAGTATTTAAAAAGGGCGAAGTTCGCATCAGCTTCTGAATTGTAGTAGGCACCTTTATAAGCTGTTGCATCCAGGGTTGGAAACCCCTTGAGCTCTCGGTAGCGTTTGGCCGTCCACAAGTGGAGAGAGTCCTCACCGGATATGTTGAGGATGGCCCTACGGACAACCTCGTCTTTTGAGAAGACTAATTGATCCTTGTAAAGTTGTCCCAAATAATACCCAACGTCTCTTAGGGTCTCCGGTGGGATCAGTTCCCCAAGATTATCAATCTCAGTGCCGAACTTGAATCTATCCCCGGCTGGAGAAAAGGTCTTGATAGCTTCGTAAAACTCAGTCTGATAACGTGCCTCAACCTCGGAGTCTGGCTCTAGAAGTGAGACAAAATAGTTTATAATCGCCGGTCGATCAGCGACCAACCGGTCCATAAGTCTGGTATGGGAGGCGTAAGTGTAGGGGTAGGTTTCACCAAGAAATTGGTCGCTCTCTTCGTCGAGAGAAACGAGGACTACCGGAGATTCAAAGTTCTTCGCCGCAATGTCTGTCTTTATCCAGAAATCATAGAAAATAGACTCGAGAGGGTGAAATGAGTACTGGATGAGGATAAGGATAAATGCCAAAGTCACCAAGAGCGGTGCAAACTTACTGAACTCAACCTGACGGAGCTTATTCAGCACGATTCAATCCCGTTCGGAAAAGATAGTCCCACTCATGTGGTAAAAACTCTAGCGCGATGATGCTCTGGTAATGGCGACTCTTCCCCGCGGCTTGAAGCTCAAGGAGCTTTTTAGAGGTTAAGGAATGGCCAAAGAGAGGCCTACGAAGCCGAAGCCCGACCTGTGCCAGGAGCTCTTGCTCACGAGGGAACTTACTGAGATGCCCCTCAAGTCGACGAAAGTAACCGACACCTAGGACAACCTGGTAAATAAACTCCATCGCAGGAAACATGAGGAAGTTCAAAAACCAATGAGAGGCCTTGCGAACTTCCCTAAATGGTAACCCATCGGTCGTCAGGCCAAGTATTGAATTGATCACCCAAGATGTCGAACCCAGGAGAAAAAGTAACTTCGTACGCTTAGGCGCCATACCCATCTTAACTTGGAGCAAAAGTTCAAAACATATGGCCTGTAGCTCTTCCGACGCCGCAATCTCCAGAAAGCTCTTACTCACCACAATGCTCACGTTTTGGAAGGACTGGAAGACAAAAACCCTCTCGAGAGAACCGTTATAGAAATAGAGCTTGGGTTGCGGAACTGCTAGCTTGTAAGCCTCATGAGAGGCTGCCTCAAAGAGTACCTTCTCGTCACCGGAACGTATTTCACGGGCCCCTAGAAGAAAGAGCAGGACCGCATCCTGGTACCCCATTGAAACGACAACAATCAAAAGCCAAAAAAATAGCGCGACGAAGAATAATGCTCCGCTCAAGGTTACCCATAGGAATAGCCCGAAAAGTATCAATGAAATGAGTAAAAAGAGCGTTGCTCGCATGCCAATAAAACCAAATTTTTTAAGAAGTTATGTTATTTTACCACCTCTTAATTTTTATTTGCATTACTTTATTACAACCTTAAGTCTTTGAATTAGACTTTGATGCCGCTAGGGGCTATAAGCCAGCAACTCTTTTTAAGAATGAAAGGTTGTTGATTCGCGCCGCGACAAAAGAGTATGACATGGATAAGGAAATTTTTCGTCTGATTGA
Organism: Pseudomonadota bacterium; assembly: GCA_027487685.1. Lineage (GTDB taxonomy): Bacteria > Bdellovibrionota > Bacteriovoracia > Bacteriovoracales > Bacteriovoracaceae > Peredibacter. The sequence continues at coordinate 7,997 of JAIYDC010000011.1, forward strand.
TTCTGTCGACGAGCTCATCCCTCGCCCCGATTTGAAGCTAGATGATGAGTGCCTCATTTGTGAATGCTTTTGTGTAAATGTGGCGGATATTCGAGAACTATGTGAAACCTCCGTCGATCTTGGTCTTCTGAAAGACCGGCTCAACCTTGGAGAAGGTTGCCGATCTTGCCTGAAGAGAAAAGACGATTGGATATATAGAATTTTTTGATTTACGTGATCCGCTAAGGAGTAACTAATGGCCTTTGATCGTCTATTGTTTGGAACAGCAGGTGTCCCGAACAGTACTGCCAAGAAAAACAACCCTGTTGATGGTGTCAAGCGCATCCACGAGCTTAGCTTGGATTGCATGCAGCTTGAGTTTGCTCACGGAGTTCGGATGAAGGAGGAGGTCTCCTCCGCTCTTCGGAAGGTGTCTTACGAATTGGGTGTTCCGCTCACTTCGCATGGTCCCTACTACATCAATCTCAATGCCCGAGAGCAGGACAAAATCGACTCGTCAGTCGAGAGAATCATCCAAACCGCAAAGATCTCTGACCTCTGCGGAGCCGAGTCGATGACGTTTCACGCGGCTTTCTACATGAAGGACTCTCCTTATGACGTCTTTGACCTCGTAGAAAAGTCACTCAACGTCATCGAGGAACGCCTTTCTCGCTTGGACATCGAAATCGAACTCCGTCCTGAACTGACTGGGAAGACCTCTCAATTTGGTTCACTAGAGGAATTGATCTCACTCTCGAAGTCAGTAGCAAGCTGTAAGCCGTGCATGGATTTCTCTCACCTCTACGCTCGTACTGGATCCGTGAATGACTACAAAGGCTTCTGCGAGACCCTCGAGACTCTTAAAAGTGAGCTAGGGCCCAATGCCCTTAAAGAGATGCACATTCATATCTCCGGCATCAGCTCAAATTCCAAGGGAGACCTTAAGCACCTGAATCTTGAGAAGTCGAAGTTTAACTGGAAAGAACTCATGAAAGCGCTCAAAGACATGGATTGCCGTGGTTACGTCATTTGTAACTCACCCAACCTAGAAGTGGACGCAGCTATGCTTAAGCAATACTACGTGGCACTATAGACCACGCCAAACAAATCAATCGGTATAAAAAACCCTCCTCCTGGAGGGTTTTTTTATGATGAGATGCTAGGCAGCTCGAAGCATTTCCTGGGGATTAAGGACATCGTGTAAATGATATTCCTCACCGGCGCGCACACCTACAATATAACAAAAGCCGTCTGCGTGGGTGATAAGAAGTTGCTCCAGTGTCGGGAGCCATGATTTACGTAAAATCTCGAGGAGATAGTCATGGTCATTCTTGGCGGTCACAACATGGTCTAAGGATTGGGTATCAAAGATGGACCAGTTCACGGGAATGTCGATGATACCTAAGGTCGATATAAATCTTAGCATCTGAGTCTGTGGAATGAATTCGCCTTTTAAAAAAGAAAGACCGTAGTCACATAGCTTAAGCTCTAGACAAGAAAGATTATCCCCGCCGCTTTTGTGCAGTTTAAGAGTTTCGTCGACTAAGAAGGATAAAAAATCTGTTTCGGCCATAGCGCCTCCACAAATCTCATCGGTCAAAATAACTATAACTTTATTCTAAGGGATTAATTGGTTCTAAAGATTCATGATAGGTCTTGATGTTGCTTACGTCGGCGATCAACCATTTTCCATCTTCATTGACGACCTCAGCAATTTTCTTTACCTCAGAGGTGAAAGCGGCTTTATCCTTCATTGTAGTTTGATACGAAATGGAATAAGTCAGGTAGCAGGTCTTTAACTGGCAGGAACTCGAGAGAAGTTTAAAGCTTTCTTTCTTTACATCACGCAGGTCCGCGAACTTTCCAAACTCTTCATCAGTAATATTTTCGAGGCTCTGACGCATTTTTCCGGTGACTCGTTCAAGAACGAACTCCCTGGTAACAACCGTGCCAATGCGCTCCTCGACGAAAGATTTAAGTGCTGCTTCGGGACTGAGATTGTCTTGAAAACATGCTCCGGCAAGGACGGACATGAGGAGGAGCGCAAAGTTTCTCATCTTAGCCTTTTCGGTTCATAGCCAAGTTCATGGACAATTTCCATAAATTCGGACCAATTGAACACGTTTAAATCCTTCACAGATCGTTCAAATTTTATCCCAATACCCTTTGAATCAGGAGTGGAGGCAACTAGTGCCCCCTGCTGAAAGAACTCCCTGTCCCGAAAAAAAACTGTCACGTCTACGGATTCTGGCAGTACTGTCGCTACATCGACCAATATGAAGCACCCTTCATCGTCCCAGTTGGTTAAAGTTCCAGTTACTACTGTATCGCCGGAAGTGATTCGGCACCGGATATCCCGCAGGAGAGGCTTAAAAAGATCAGATGGCGCATAGTTAGGATTTACACTAGCGAGTTCGAGATAATGCCTCAGTAGCTGATAAAGAAAGTAAGAGATGACAGAATAAAAGAAGGTGGCAAGCACGATAATTTTATTGAACTCGATAAAGAGGCCCTCGACAACCTTGAAGCCAACAAGAAAAATTGAGAGTTGATAAAGAGGAAGCGCATACCGATGGTGTTTCCAGACTAGAATGCTCGCCACCGCTAGAGTGAGTGCAACGAACCAAAAAAGCTCTAGGCCCTTGCGTGCATAAACGAGGGAAAACGGAGAGAGATGATGGCGGTAGGCGTGCTGTAAATATAGGAAGAAAAAGGTAAGACCTAGGTAGATAACCACGTTAAGGATAATCGTATCTTTCTTTTTGACTTTCAATTGTTCCATGCCTGAATTGTCCTATAATAACATAATGAATGAAATTGTCCTTGAAATCTCGTCGACCTGTGTGTCGTGCGATAGCTGCCGACTCATCTGTCCAGAGAATGCCGTCATAAGCGACGGACAAAGCTATTTGATCGACCACTGGGGTTGCACACTCTGCGGCCTTTGTATCGAGGTCTGTCCCGTTGACTGCATTAAAGAGTTGAGATCCCGTTAACTTCCTCTTCTATCTCATGCCACCAGATCGTGGGTGCAGATTTAGGCATTGCTTGATCACCTGTCAGAATGATGGCGGAACCAAGATCTCGGACCTCTGGGTCAGGGGAGAGGTTGATAACTCCTGCACTATGAGAATGATAGCTTAATCTTAAGAGGTCAATTTTCCATGTCTTCAGCGCCTTCTCCTGAACTAGAAACCGAAGAAACGGATGAGTTGAATGGGTCCTGTAAGTCTTGAGTATCTGAAAGCACGTTTCCCAATACCGACGTACAGTACCGAAGTCCCAATAGTCGATATTATCGAGAAGAATGGCCGGAATTTTCTTCTTAGTGAAAGGGCAAACCGATTCAAAAAACTTACTGGGCCCTGGAGTCATGGTTAGCTGTGCCAGATCGACGTAAGCGATTCCTGTGTAGGTCTCTACTCTGATGTTAGAGGCCAATTCCATGTTCTTGACGATTCCAGTAACATAACGTTCATTAGAGACCTCGAGAGCGTTGTAACCAAGAGAAGTGTTAACCCAGTATGTGAATAGGGCCGCCGGGCCCTTTTCGAAAGGTCTTAGAATGCGAAAAAGGTCTTCTTTTTTAAGATAGAAAAACTGATCAGCATTCAGTACAAGGAGCTTTCCACTGTAGCGCACGTCGGGTCGCGCAGCAAGGTTATGAACAGCACCACCAATATCGAGAATATCAGGGGTTTCCCAAAGGAAATGCACGTCAGTAAACCCTGGCCTATCTTTACAGTAAGCCTCGATCTCTGAGCCCATATGGTGCAGGTTAATATAGATATGCTTAATACCAAGACTTCGAGCGTAAGCAACTTGGAGCTCAAGCAGGCTCTTCTCAAAGACGGGCCAGAGAACCTTAGGGAGCTTCTGTCCAATCGTCCCCATCCTTGTCCCGAAGCCAGCGGCAAGAATCAGGCAGTGATCAATTCGCATAATAGTGCATGAAAAGCTTCCGTTTAAGTTCGTTGTAGCGTGGCTTATCCATCATCACTCGGCGGATTTTTTCCATGGCAAAACCAATATACTTAAGATATCGATCGTCTTTTCTCCAATTGTAGATATAGCAAAAGCTCCCCACCGCTTTAAAAACCCTTTGAATCAGCATGTCGTCATAAAGTTCCAGGAAGTGCTCATAAGATTGCTGGCCATGGATTGAGGAATCAAGGTTGTCATAATAATAACGCTTCAGGGCCTGGCGATTCTCTTCTTTTACATTGTAGTAACAATCCTCGAGGAGTGAGACGAGGTCATATTGTGGAATCCCCCAGCGAGCGTCTTGAAAATCTATGAAAATATAAGCCCCATTTTTCACCATAAGATTTCTGGAATGAAAATCGCGATGAGTGATGACCATCTTCTCGTCAGCAAGACGACGCATGACCGGATCAAAGAGCGCTTCCAAGTCGTTGAGAAGTCCTTCATCCAAAGTTCGATTAAAAAAATTAAGAAAGTATTTGAATGTAAAGCGCGTCTCATCCATATACTTTTGGTAGTCAAACCGAAGCTGAAAAAGGTGTTGATTCTTCACTGCCGTTTTGGGAATGCGATGGAGCTCTAGGAGCTGATCGACCACGGTCTTGTAGATTTTATATTCCTCGGTACTCGACGTTAGGGTACTTAAGTGCAGCAACAATGTCTCATCACCCAGATCCTCTTGAAGCGAATAACCACGCGAGAGGTTGCTGTCGATGATCTCTGGAACCCGGACTCGGTTTTCCAAAAAAAACTGCTGCACAGATAAAAAAGGATGCCTTTCTGGGGCATCGTCGAACGGATTATCTAACCCTACTACATAGCTCTTTTGGTCTGTAAAAATCCGGTAATAGCGTCGTGTAGAGGCGTCGCCGGTGAGCTTATCTATCTCAACCATCTGCTCGCCGTTAAGGATGTTTTTTTCTTGGGTTTTGTTGAATAGCTCTTCAATGAAGAATCGCTCAGTCTGCTCTGGTTTCATAGGCTTTGGTCCCTAATACTATTGATGAAAGTATAAAACTGCTTGCTCGAATTTTTTTTTCCTACAACTTCATTGTCCGTATAATTTTTAATTAGGAAAGCCTTAAACAAAGACTCTTCCCTGTTGATAAGGTTGACGTCCCCGACCTGAAGAATGAAGTCTGCAGTATTCCGATTCTGTGTCTGAAGCCAGGAGAGGTAGTACTCGCCACCGTATCCACTCCGGACCGTCAAATAGTGGGCCCACTTATGAGTCTCCATTTTTTCATCCAGCGTGAGGCGAGAGAGACCTAGCATGCGCTCTAGGGGTAGATAACCAACAGGGATGATAAGGTGCTTTGGGTACAACAAATTTTCAGTACGAACGAGCTCATATGCAAGAATACCGACAAGCATACTTTCGTGCTTCAAGTACTTCTGGATTAAGCCTCGAGAAATAAAAAGCTCTCCTTTGGGAAGCGAGAAGTGAAGCGGAGCTTCGATGTTGATAATGGTGTCCTTTGCTCCACGGATGTTTTTAAAAAAGATTTCATTCTTCGCTATGATTTCGTCCGTAAGGTCCTTGAGATAGCGATTCGCAGCAAGGTTGCCAAGGACTCTGATCTCAGGCGTTGAGAGGAAGGCGCTTCGAAGAGAGGCGAGATGATCTGAGTAGTCTTTTGTTGTCATACCAATAAGACCACCCCTGACCATCTGACGGTTTTTTTTTGTGCCGGGTATCCGCAGAGTTCCACAAGAGAGTGCGAGGAGAATCACAACAAAATAATAGACCCTCGCGTACTGCGAGGGTCTACGGGAGTTCATGAGAGTATAGGGGTTATTTTTTACTAGCGACTTCACGACCGTTTTCTAAGTAGTAGATTGTAAAGCCAGCATAAATCTTATTAGGATCCCGGATGAGGGGGCGATTGTTCTCCCAGAGTAGCTTCCACTTCTTAGGGGTCGCATACACTTCCTTGGCGATAACCCCGAGGGTGTCACCGGTTTTGATAAGGTACGGATTGCCCTGTGGGTTCCATACAAACTCTTCCGCCGGAGCATTATAGTTAAGTGTCGTACCCGCCCGGACGGTGCTACTGCCTTTGAGAACTCCATTGTTTAGATTGGCGAGGTCTTTCCACCGCCCATAGTCTCCATATATCTTGAAGGCGATCATCATGAGTGTTTCATTTTTCTGAACGCTGTAAGTGCGACTTCCGCCACCGAGTCCGGTAGAAATAGTAGAGGAGGAGTTCTCTAAATTTGATTCCTCGACCAACGGGTCAGAATTAGCGATGACCACATCCTCCGTAGTCCCTTCAGGAGTTTCTTCGACGATGGCGGCATCCGGAACAGTATCTGTAGCTGCCTGGTCCGTTCCGGAGGATTCGATCATTTCATCCGCATCAGAAAGTTCAATCTGCGGTGTATCTTCGGTAACTTCCTTGGCGGACTTGGAGCCGGAACAGCCCGTCATCCCCAAGCTAAGTAAGACCATCCATGGTACAAGCTTCATTTTCACTCCCTGTGGTATGAATGCGGATAGCTTAATTTTATTCTATCTGCATCATATTTATAGGGTGGAAAATTTTGCTAAGCCTTCCCTAGAAGTAGAAAAACATATCTTTCTGATCAATTGAATCCCAGATGCGCTTCACGAGCCTATCGAAGTGCTCCTCATTATCAAGGAAGTCGAGTTCGTCGGTATCCACAATAAGTGACTTCCCTAGGCCGTAGTTGGCGTACCATTCATCATAATAATCGTTAAGACTAGTAAGGTACTCAACAGGGATCGCCTGCTCGTAATCCCGACCCCGTTGCTTGATCCTCTCTTGAAGCTTTGGTACTGAGCGGCGAAGAAATATCATCAGGGTAGGTGGACTGATGAACTGGATCATGGATTCGTAGAGACTCCGGTAATTTTGGTAATCTCGAGAGTCAAGCTTTCCCTGATCATAAAGGGATCTGGCAAAGATATTGGCATCCTCATAAATTGAACGGTCCTGAATTGAGCTGGCCGTAAGAGACTCAATGGTTCGATGAGTATTGAACCGATGATTTAAGAAGTAGACCTGGAGGGGAAAGGCCCAACGACTCATATCTTTGTAAAAATCTGAAAGGTAGGGATTATCTTGAACTGATTCAAAATGGGGCTTCCATCCAAGCCTCTCGGATAGTTTCTTGGTAAGCGTAGTTTTACCACTACCAATATTCCCCGCCACGACGACGAACATAGGGTTCGTTGTACTCGTTAGGCGGTGGTAGGCCAGCTCGGACATGGAGTTCTCCTGAATATGCATCTTCAAAGCGTAATATGAATCGTGCCAGAAATCTTGACTCAATCAATCAATTTAATTAATTAATTTTTCTGGAGATTTACGTTAACCCCCTAATTCCTTAAACTAATCTAAATGACGTGTTTAAAACTCTTGGCTTTTTTTTTTCTAGCCGTTCACCTTCACTTCGTCTTTGGCCAGACGCTCGTAGACGATGCCAATGTCGTGACCGGAGGGTCTCAGGAAAACGTTTTTACCGAGACAATAAAAATTATTTCTGGATCAAAGAAAATTTTTATTATCACGAACAACAACCAGCAGCTGACCCCTGGAGATTTCATCTCGCTCGCTCTGGATAATAACCTTGCGGCACGAGCCGTTGTAGCAAAGGTCCATCAAGGTCAGGTAGGAATAAAAATTTTGAAGATCTACTCCCTCGCTCAATGGGGACGCCTGCGTCGGAACATCGAAGTTCAGGTAGTCCGGGGGGATGATGGAAGTTTTGCTAAGAAGCCCGAGGTGAAGGCAGCCGACACAGGGGCGCCAAAAATTCGATCTGAGGACGACCTCTATACTGGTGACGTTGTCGTTGACGACGACGTCGGAGTCTTCGATGAAAATAAGAATCGTCATATAAAACCCGATAACGTGGTTGCATTAACTGGATCCTTTTTCGATGCGGCAGAAATTGAATCAAAAGGCGGAGCCGTGCGCGCCACCGAAGTTGGTATCTCTTGGGCTTATCAGTTTGCCGACAACTACTTTGTAGAAGCGCTTTATGGTCGTGCCCTCCTCGACAACTATCCGGCCAATTCCGCACAGACTCTAGTGAACCGCTTAACGGCGCGGCTTAAATTTAATATTAAAGGCCCACTTTACACCTTCTTTATGCCTTACGTGGGCTTTCAGTCCTTTACTGTTTCAAGTCCAAAGGCGGGTACAGGTCTCAATCAGGTGACGAACGAAGAAGAGCTTGATGCGGTCGATAAACTCAAGAAGACTGGTCCGGTTTTCGGTGTCACCGTCTTGCGTCGTCTCGTGCCTGGTTGGTTCATCAAGGCGGACATCGGTACTGATCTTATCAACGTGGGATTTGCCATTGAATTCTAAGCTTATCCTCTTCTTGACCGTACTTTTATTTTGTGGATGCGGAGTCAAGGGTGACCCGACTTCACCGAAAACAACCCCACTTCCTTCACTGCTTGAACATTACCCCGAAATTAAGACCGATAAGTCTATCGACGAGTTTGCAAAGCGGCGCCGCTAATGTCGCTGATTATCGCTAGCGGATCAAACCTAGGTGACTCGCGAAAAATTCTCGAAGAGGCCAGCAGGGCCCTCGCCGATACCTACGGCCTCATAGCCGAGAGTCGAATCTACTCGTCACGAGCAGTGGATTACGACCAGCAACCCGATTTCTTTAATCAGGTACTAGAACTCCGCCTACCAGAACGTTCACCAGAAACGGTCATGCTTGAGCTTCTAGAGCTAGAGCAGAAATTCGGTCGCCACCGTGATATCCCTAGAGGGCCACGCACTCTTGATCTAGATATTATCTTCTGGGGAATGTCGGAGTTATCTACGCCTGTACTTATCGTTCCGCATCCGAGGTGGGCAGAACGGAGCTTCGTGGTCCGACCGCTCAAAGAACTGCCGTTCTTTAAAACAATCGAAAAATGTTTTACAATGCCAGAGAACTTCGACGTAGACGCTTTCCCCGTCAGATAATGTATCTGAAGAGATTTCATTTCAAGGATGAATTATGAATTTTTCGCTTTCCTCAGAGCAGAACGAGATTCGAGACCTAGCGCTAAAGTTTGCTCGCAATGAAATGATTCCTAAGGCGCAGGAGTACGACGAAGCTGGGACCTTCCCGCGGGAAATTTTCCAAAAAGCTTGGGAACTAGGCTTCATCAATACCTGTATACCTGAAGCTTACGGAGGTTCGGGTTTTACTTCCGTGGACAGTGTGATTATCTCTGAGGCCCTCGCCTATGGCTGCATGGGTATGAACACGTCGTTCATGGCGAACGACTTAGCACTCCTCCCAATTGTAATCGGAGGCACTGAGGCGCAAAAGAAAGCATTTTTAACGCCCTTTACACAGGAATTCAGGATTGCATCATTCTGCTTAACTGAACCCGGAAACGGATCTGACGCTGGTGGCATCCGTACCCAGATAAAAGACGGTGGTGATCACTGGATACTCAGTGGTGAGAAGATGTGGATCACAAACGCCGGTTATGCCGACCTCTTCGTGGTTTACGGAACCGTAGATCCAACTCTCAAGCACAAGGGGATATCGGCACTAGTGGTGGACCCAAAATTACCAGGAATTGAACTGGGGAAGAAAGAAGATAAAATGGGACACCGTTCTTCAGACACCAGGGGCGTACGTTTTAGCGGAGTCAAAGTGCCAAAAGAGAACATGTTGGGAAATCCGGGCGATGGTTGGAGTATCGCCATGAGTACGCTGGACCACTCAAGGCCCCTCGTGGCCTCCTCAGCTCTCGGAGGATCTCAAAGAGCTCTCGATCTTTCTGTTCATTACTCAAAAGAGCGCACCCAATTCGGTGTCCCCATTGCCAAGCACCAGGCGATCCAGTTTATGATTGCAGAAATGGGTATGAAAGTAGAAGCCGCTAGACTCCTCGTATATAAGGCCGCATGGCTTTGCGATGAGGGCATCCGCAATACAGAAGTTGCCTCCTATGCCAAGGCTTTCGCATCTGACTCTTGTATGCAAATTACCACGGATGCAGTACAGATTTATGGTGGATACGGCTACTCAAAAGAGTACCCTGTTGAAAAGCTCATGCGCGATGCTAAGCTTATCCAGATCTACGAGGGCACGTCGCAGATCCAGCGGCTCGTAATGGCCCGTGAACTACTCAAATAAGCCAATTTCTTTAAAGGAGAAGTTATGAATATTTTTGTGTGCGTGAAACAGGTTCCAGACACGGAAACAAAGATCACCCCGACAGGGGATGGCAGTTTCATCGAAACCGCCTCTATTAAGTGGATCATGAATCCCTACGACGAATTCGCCGTTGAACAAGCTCTTCTGGTCAAGCAAATGAATCCAGCAGCGAATGTAACCGTTCTCCGCGTAGGTTCCGTAAAAGATGTTGAAGCACTGCGAACGGCTATGGCGATGGGAGCGGACGATGCTGCTCTTGTTGAGGCCGCAGACAATCTCGATTCATACTCAATCGCTAAGGCCCTGAAAGGAGCTATTCAAAAAACCGGTAAGACACCGGACCTCATTCTAGCAGGCAAGCAAGCGATCGACGACGACGCACTTCAAGTCCCCCAGATCCTGGCACAGATGCTTAATCTGCCATCTGTCTCAGTCATCGTCGGCTTCGAGCTATCTGGTGCTACACTTAAGGTTCGTCGCGAAGTTGAGGGCGGCGCCCTAGAGCTATACGAACTCAGCACCCCCTGTGTTCTGGCCTGCAATAAAGGACTCAACACTCCTCGCTATGCTTCACTACCAGGTATCATGAAGGCAAAGAAAAAACCTATGGCCCAGTTCTCTCTGGCGGACGTGGGTGTCTCAGAATCTGACCGACGGGTTAAGTACTCTCAGTTCAAACTCCCACCAGAGAAGCCTCCTGGAAAAAAATTCGACGCCACAGACGCCGGGAAGCAGCGTGATGTAGTTTCTCAGGTTGTAGGTCTCCTCCGGACAGAAGCGAAAATTATTTAATTTCAAAGGATATCATCATGGCCAACGTATTAGTCTTTACTGAAGTTCACGACGGTCGCGTAAAACCCGTCACTCTCGAAATCCTTGGTCGACTCACAGGACAAACCGCAGATGTGGCAGTCTTTGGAGACCTCGATTCTACCCAGGTAGCCGAACTCGCAAAGCATGGGGCCCAAAACGTCCACAAGCTCAAAGGAGCGGGCCTCGACAAGTACTCTCCAGAGGGCTACGCCAATGCTCTATCCGAATTCATCAAGGCCAAGAGTTACGACTACGTCTTTGGGGGCGCGACATCAATGGGCAAGGATATGCTTCCCCGGCTTGCTACGAAGTTTGATGCGGGCCTTGCTTCTGACGTTGTTAATTTCACGTTTGATGGCGGCGTGTTCGCTGGAACGCGTCCGCTCTTCGCAGGGAAATGTCTCGCTAAAGTAGAAGTTAATGGTCCAAAACCACATTTCATCTCTGTACGGCCAAACGCTCTAGGTATGACACCTAACCTAACTGCTGGCGCCGGCACCTCTGCCGACGTTGCGGTTAATGCAGGCGATATCCGCGCGACAATCAAGGAGATAATTAAGGCAACATCTACCAAAGTAGACCTCACAGAGGCGAACATTATCGTCACTGGCGGTCGTGCCATGAAGAATGCAGAAAACTTTAAGATTCTCGACCAGCTCGCAGATGTTATTGGCGCGACCGTGGGTGCATCACGTGCAGCGGTTGACTCTGGCTTCGCACCTCATGCGATGCAAGTCGGTCAGACTGGAAAGACAGTCGCTCCGTCACTCTACATTGCCTGCGGTGTATCCGGAGCGATTCAGCACTTGGCGGGTATGAGAACGTCGAAAGTGATTGTCGCCATCAACTCAGATCCAGACGCTCCGATTTTCACAAAGGCAGACTACGGCATCGTTGGCGACTTATTCCAAATCGTCCCGATTATGACCGAAGAATTTAAAAAGCTGTTGGGAAAATAAAGATTTGTTACTCCAGCAACTGGCCGGCCTTTTGGCCGGCTTCCTTTACAGGAACTATGCTTCGACCTTTCGTTATGAGCTGGTCTTCGAAGATATAACGAACCGAAAATTATTCTTCGAGGACCTATCAAAGCTCGGGCCTGATCCGCAGACAAACCTGATTTTTGCTTGTTTTCATCAGGATGACCTTACCTGTTTACCGTATTTTGCTAATCGAAATATCTGCATACTGATCTCAAATTCAAAAGATGGACAGATCCTAGCATCGGCAGTCGAATACATGGGTTACCAGACCGTTCGTGGGTCATCACATCGTGGGGGCGTTGCTGGACTACTGGCCGGGATGCGCAAAGTTATGGATGGTCACAAGATGACCATAGCAGTAGATGGTCCAAGAGGTCCGATCTATAAAGTCAAAGAGGGAATTACGGCCGTCTCCGAGAAAGCAAAAAGGCCGATTGTTCCTGTAAGGGGTTATCCCCGCTGGAAGTTTGTATTTAAAAAGAGCTGGAATCGGGCAACTCTTCCTCTTCCCTTTACCAAAATCCGTCTTGTGATAGGAAAGATTAATTTCTACACCACTCAGGAGCTCGAAGATAAAATGATCGCCTTAAAATAGATCCGCAAAGTTTTATCACGGCCGGATTCTCTCTACATAGATTGTGCACCTTCAAAATTAAAGCCCTCGCCCTGAGGCGCATCTAGCCTTACCTGGGGATCTGCTTGGTTTTCTAATTCAGGTGCAACAGCAACCTGTTCGGCCGGGGCGCCTTGATCTCCAAATGTTCCGACATCAACATTATTGTTTTCGGCCAAAGTCTCCTGGACCTCCTGTTGCTGCTCGGCCGGTGCCTGTGAAGAGAACCGTAGCCGTGTTCCCTCTAAGGGCCCGTTAGTCAGAGTTACCATGTAAGCTGTTTGATCAACCTGATACATCATTCCGGAATAAACCTCCCCCTCAAGATCGTACTCGAATACATTTCCGGTCATTTCCGAGAAAGACACCGAAAGTCCAAGTCCATTTGGTAAAGCAACAGAAAGCTCCTCAATGGTGCCGTTATTGGCAGTTAGGGAGCCACTAAACTGATTGATTTGGAGTCCGTTCTGCCACTTTGCAGGATTGATGACTTCAATAAGTGAGAGGGAAAGCTCTTCCTGTACGGCCGCTGGTGGTGTTTCAGGAACTGCTGGGACCTCAGCGGTTGGCGCTGCCACGACTGTTGTAATAGACTGTGTCACAGGTTCTGTCTTGACCTGCGAAGGGTCAGGGATTTTCTGCCAGGTTACGGCAGCGGCAACTTCACGCCCAGGTACTGTCACGCCATAGATCTCGTCTAACCGTTTTACAAATACCATGTCTCGTCCGGTTAACCCTGATTCAGAATTTATAACTACTGAGTTATAAGTCCCGATTAAAACGACGAATAACCCTAGAGTGACGTAAAGGTTTCGTACTTGATTTCTATCAAAATTCATAAAAAATCCCCTGTGTGTCCCTCCCTAGAAGCAAAGGAAGTGCCATCGGATTTTTCTTAATTACTAAGAGTTGGGGCCTAGTTGGATTTTATTAGTAAACACATGTCTATATAATCGACAGCACTCGCCAGAAACTGCCTAAAGACCGGACGATAAACAGGCGCTTAACTTATAGCCGTGTAAATACACTGAGAACTTCCACGTGGGGAGTGTGTGGAAATAGATCAATCGGGGTCATTTCTTGAAGTTTCCAACCGTGCTTTATAAGATCGGCGGCATCACGCGAGAAAGTGTCTATCTCACAGGAAATGTAAAAAATAATTTCAAGGTTATCGAGGTACTTATAAAGTCCTCGACGCTTCTCTAGGCCCTCCCGGGGAGGATCGAGGAGAAGCGCCTTAGCGTGAGGTTGAAATCGAGCAATCGACGCCCAAACCCCTCTTTTTGACATGTCGAGAGGCAGTATACGCACCCCAGGGAGGCCCGATTGGCGTAATGCTTCGAGCGCTGCCCCCTGAACTTCCACTGCGAGAATATTTGTAAATCCAAGCCCTGAAAGGACCTGGGTAAAATTTCCAGAACCGCAGAACAAGTCAATGACAGGATAATGAAATGGAATATTACTAAACTTGTCTCGGATCCAACTGCGCATAACTTCATTTTGCTCAGTATTGCCTTGCCGGAAGGGTCGCCGTTTATTGAGATAAACATCCTTTGATGTCGCTTCATCATCGAGGTCTAGATAAGACCATTGATGGCCACCCGTTGGACGCCAATCTTCTCGAGGCAGCTTAGCCTTGAGTTCGTGAAAAAGATTCCGCAGTTTCTCATTCATAATGAGACAGTCGTCAACGGGTCCAAACACTGTCGATCCCTCAGACACATATCCCATCCGAACTCCGTCAGTCTTCAATTGGACCCGATTACGATAACCAAATACATTTGGTGATGGAATGACACAGGGGATGGTCACTTCATGTAGAACTTGCCGCTTTTCAAGAGCATAGATGAGACGTTTCCTCTTTAACTTTAACTGCGAAGAATAATCTGCCATCATCCACGGACAGCCACCACATTGGCCGGGCAAAAAACCCCGGAATGAACAGGCAATCTCAACCCTTGAGGGAGATGGCATAATCATCCGAACTAACTTGGCCTCTTCATACTTGCGAGAATCCTCAGAAGCTTCAAATTCTGCTTCGTCACCAGGCCAAGTTCCGCGGACGAAAAAAGTTCTTCCATCGGGATGATCAACAACGCCAAGGCCTTTATGAGACAAGTCTCTAACAGTAGCTACAAAGGTAGGCATATAGTAAGCTCAAACTCCGCAGAGACCAGACCTTTTACTACTCGGTGATGGGAACTTGCTTAAGGTAGTCGAGGTGCGATGAGCGAAAGCGCTTGAGGGCAATGACGACAATGTCCGCAACGGGCATACCTGTGTTTCTCGACATAAGCTCAAGATCTTCTACAACTTTGTTTTCGATTTTTACTGTGATTTCTTTCAAATCACCCTGATTGTGCTTTTGGGATTTCATGTAACCTCGCTAAAATTATATGATATTGTAACTGGTTTTACTTTACCGGTCACCTTTCATTCTTTTCTTGGGGCCAGGATCTTTAACGCGCCCTTTTTCCGTAGGCTTATTAGTGCTTGGGTAACTTCGTGCTCCATCAACTCGCATTGCTGGTAAAGATCAGAGGGATTATTCCAATCTGCTAAAGTGCGGAGCACATCGAACTCCTTCGATGTAATAGGAAGGGAGTCTTCTAGAAAATCAGCGTCAAGGATGATCTTAATGTTATCAGGAGGCTTAAACTTAACTGTCTCGCGATACATTCGTAGGATTTCACGAAGGCGCTGCTTGAGAATTGAGTAGGGGTAGTGGATCTTTCTCTCCTTCTCCTCGACCAGCTCTGGCTCAATAACATAATCAAACGATTGAAGGGCGTATTCTTGAATAAAGAGTTCGTAAAACGCTCTGATGCCTCGATACTTCAGAAAAATGACCTGAATAACATCTCCTCCGATAAAAAGGATATGTCCCAGGAACTGATGATTAAAGCTCGAAAGGATATTAACTTTACCCGTGAACTCCACCGCCAATTGCTCGTCAATTACACTGAGTACTCTCGACTCCACGATTACCCTACTTATTAAGTCCTAAGATTTTCGAAAAAAAACCCGGCTTTGAATCGTTTGGAGGTAAGGGATTGAAGAACGACTCAACTTTATCACCGATGCCAAGAAAAGCGTTCCAAACAGGTCGATCCTGGAGCTGATCTTGAGACATATAAGGGTGGCCAGAATCAGATCCAGTTCGGAGCTCAAGCTCAAGCGGAATCTGTCCCAGCATTGGTACACCAAGTTGTTCAACAGCTTTTTCTACTCCCCCATGCCCAAAGATATGGTGTTCTGTCCCGCAAGTACTACAAATAAAGCTAGTCATATTCTCTACCATGCCAATGATTGGGAGATTGAGCTTTTTGAACATCTCAACTCCCTTCTTCGCGTCTAAAAGTGCGATGTCTTGTGGAGTCGAGATGATAATTGCTCCGTCCACATGTGCATTCTGAATCATCGAGAGCTGGATATCTCCTGTGCCCGGGGGAAGGTCAATCAGTAGAAAATCAATGCCGCTCCAATCAACGTCAAAGAGAAATTGACTCAGAACGCCGCCCAACATGGGGCCACGCCATATAACAGGATCCTTCTCATTGATAAAAAAGCCAAAACTCATAAATTTGATGCCGTAGGATTCAACAGGAATGATCTTACGCTCAGAGTTTGAGCGCGGCTTTTCATCCCTCTTCCCAAGAATCATGGGTTGAGAAGGACCGTAGATGTCAGCATCAATGAGACCTATTTTGTGACCTTTCTTGGACAGGGTAAGTGCAAGATTAGCGGTGAATGTCGATTTACCTACGCCACCTTTACCGGAGCCTATGGCAATTATCTTTCCCACACCAGGGACGGGCTTTTTATTACCAACGGTGCCGTGACCCGCTTTGAGCTGGGCAGGAGCCGAGGCAGCTTCAGGGGCCGAAGAGGGGGTTTCTTTCTTTTCATCTAAAGCTTTAAACACATCCTGAGACTGCGAGGAAATCGTTTTAACAAGAATATTGTCAATACCAACAAGTTCACTAAGGCATTTCTGAATTTCAAGCTCTATAATTCGCTTCTCTGCAGGTGAAATGCCGTCGCGGTTATACTGAGCAACGAGCTTATCGCCCTCCATACCAATATACTGCCAACGGTTCTCCGAGGCGAGAGTCGCTCCAGAGGCAGGATTCTTAACTTGATTAAGTCGCTCTTTGATAAGATCAATCATATCTTCCACCTGAGTTATTTGCTTTGTTATATCCGTTATTTCCAACTAGTAGAAACACCGTTCTCATTTTATGATTCTAGGTAAACTCTGAATAGGATTAAAACATTGGCATTTTATAAACGCTCCGTTTTCCTGGTTAATCCATCCTTCCAATTGAAGTTCAGTCTGATCGTCTGCTCGATCATCCTTATCTCAACCCTTATCTATCCCGTTATTATTCTAGACTTTTTCAAGCTCGTTGTTACGAATTCGCCTAGCCTTCCCGGTACAGTCATCGGTGCCAAAAACGACCTCATCGCCTACCTTGTTTTCATTCAGCTTGTGATTACTCTTTTGGTTTTCATCCTGTTCATCTTTTTTACCCACAAGATTGCAGGTCCCCTTTTCAAGCTCAAGAATCACCTTTCAGAAATCCGCGAGGGGCGCCCGATCTCACCCCTCACTTTTCGCGATGGGGACTATTTTCATGACGTTGCCGATGAAGTTAGCTTGTTTTTAGAGTCCGTGGCACATAACCAGGAAACAGACTTCCAATACGTCGAAGAGATAGCAAGCTACCTTGAGAATCTCGCCCCAATTGTACCGGACGACAAAAAACCCATTTTGAATGAGATTTCCCGTCGGTTACTAGACATCCAGTCCCGCTACAAAAATGGCCATTAACCAGTGAATATTCATCCTAAGATGGTATACTCTAAGCTCATCATCCATTGAGGGTTGATGCTACCCCATTGAGTACATGAAATTTTTTACCTTACTTAGCTTTCTCTTAACGTTGCCGCTTTTTGCCTCGACCTCCCCGTCGAGAGAATCGCTCATAGAGGACACACTCCTTCAGCTTTCGAAATCAGATCATATTATCGCCGAGCATATAGTCAATATGATTAAGTTTGTCGAAAAGGGTTACGTTAACAAAGACGTTCTTAATAAGGTTTCCAGAGAAGCAGAGAAGTCCCGTCATTTTGGGATGTTCGCCTTGTGGTTTAAGGAAATTGCGACGATCTCACGTATTGAACGAACTGAAGATTTCCTGAGCTATTGCAGAATCTACTTGGAGAGACGCCAAACGTTGCCCCTGGAACGTCGACTCGAACGCCTGGCGGGAAACTACTGCCGCGAGCGGGCATTGGAGGCCATCGGTCGTGACATTGAGAAATCAAAGAATCTTTCTGAAGATGCTACGTTGTTTATTCAACAGAACCTAAAATTTCTACTTACCAAGAAGAATAGAAAACACTTCGCGGTCTTCATTCAATCCCAGGCTTCTAGGCCTGAAATCCTCAAAAGACTTTCACAAGAAGTGACCACTTTTAGCGTTAGAAATGAAATTGTACCTTCAAAAGAAGTGCTTAAAGACATTCTTATTAATGAGCAAATTACGAAGTTAATCCAAGATAAAGGCTTTAACCCACTTCAGCACCAGAATGTTTTTTACGGTGAGTACGGGAAACTGATTGAGATGGGCTACAGATTACTAGATAGTAAACCTACAGAGGCAAAAGTTAAGGATCATTATCGTTTCCTGAAAAACTATTTTGAACTCAATCAAGACCATCTTCCTGTTGGCCTATGCCTCACACGCTTAAACGACTTTGCGAAGGCCATTTTCCGTGCTGGAAACCTAGTCCTTTCCCAGGAAATCTTCGTCTATATTATTAAAAAGAATAATAAAGAAATTGTTGAGGATGCGATTTTTTTCTACCTTTGGACTCACCTCTTTAACAACGAGTTCAAGGAGGCACACAAGCTTGCCACCCAACTTGGTCTGATTAAGAATGTTAAACAGCTTGTCGACGCCCGTCTTAAGTTCTGGATTGGGATCATTCATGAAGAGGCACAACAGCCTAGTGATGCAGTTAAGATTTACGAGCATATTGTTGCCAACCATCCCCTTAGCTTTTATGGAATATTGTCGGCCAAAAAGCTTCAAGCACTAAAGCCCGAATCTCCCGTTGTTAGCTTCTACGTTAATAATTCAAAGGTTACCTCGGGCCAGTCAGCATTCCCCATTGGGAATCTTGATGAGGACCATATATCTTCACTAGTGAGGTTGAAAGCTTGGTCGAAAATTGACTCCCAAAAGATGGTGAAGATGGAGTTGAAGCGGCTTAATAATCACAGCATGCCATCACTTTTGGTCAAACTCCCAACCGAAAAGCAACACCCCCTACGCTCTGACCTTCACCTTTTAAACGCAGGGATCATCCAGAACTCTGGGAACTACCTGGCAACCTTCCGTTACCTTTATGACGTCCTGGACCGGAAGGAAGTTATTTTTAATCGGCAACTGCTAGAAATTCTCTATCCACAGCCTTATATCGATGTTTTATCTAAGACACTCAAGGGTCATAACCTTGACCCGGTGGTGGTACTTTCACTGATTCGCCAAGAATCGGTCTTTAACCCTGAGGCGCGTTCACCAGTCGGGGCGCGCGGTCTTATGCAGCTGATGCCCGCTACCGCACGTCGCTTTCGTAGAAGTGTGAGGGACAAACACCTTGTAAACCCCCTGATCAATATCGAGATAGGAACCAAATATTTCAACAACCTTCTCAAGCGCTATAATGGGAACCTCGTCTATGTCCTAGCTGCCTATAACGCTGGAGAATCAAGAGTTGAGCGTTGGCGTAACGTGTACTTCGACATGGATGGCACTTTAATAAAAAACATTGAGGCAATACCGTTTCTAGAAACAAGAAATTATGTAAAGCTTATTTTTAGAAACATCTTTTTCTACAAACTACTAATGGATAGAGAAGCTAACATGGCCGATACTCGTGAACCAAACCGTATTTTTGACGTTAGTCTTGGTTTTAGCAAGTAGCTTAAACAACGGTTCCTAAGAAGTTAAACATTGAATTTAAAGTGAATGACGTCTCCGTCTTTAACTTCGTATTCCTTCCCTTCCATTCTAAATTTACCTGCCTCTTTAACCTTACCTTCAGAACCGAGGGTGAAAAGATCTTCACAGTGATAGACTTCAGCTTTAATAAAGCCACGCTCGAAATCGGAATGGATAACGCCTGCGGCCTGTGGTGCTTTAGCTCCTTTCGGAAAGGTCCACGCTCTCACTTCTTTCACGCCGGCGGTGAAGTAGGTTTTCATGTCGAGCATGTCGTGGCCAGCACGGATCATTTTCGAGAGCCCTGATTCTTCGATTCCGATGTCCTTTAAAAACGCGTCCTTCTCTTCTTTGGTCTCAAGTGCTGCGATCTCAGACTCAATCTTCCCACAGATGGTAATGACCTGGGCACCTTCCTTCGCTGCTATTTCCCGGACTTTTTTGACGTGTTGATTTTCCTCGAGAATGTTTGCTTCGTCGACATTACAAACGTAAAGCATCTTTTTCATCGTAATCAGGTGAATATCGGAAACAGCATCGATCTCATCAGCATCGAGTGGCAACGAACGTGCCGGTAGGCCTTCCTCTAAAGTCTTTACAAGGCGTTCAAGGATTGGCTTAGAGATCAGCGCCTTTTGTTGAACCTTTTTGTCCTGTGACTTAAGATACTTATCAAGAGTTTGGATACGCTTTGTCACAGACTCAAGATCGGCAAGGGCGAGCTCAATGTTAATGACTTCAATATCCGAAACAGGATCCACCTTTCCAGCAACGTGAATAATGTCATTGTCTTCAAAACAACGGACAACATGACAAATCGCACCGACTTGACGAATGTGACCAAGAAACTGGTTTCCGAGACCCTCGCCCTTAGAAGCACCTTTCACGAGGCCTGCGATGTCAACGAACTCTGTCACGGCCGGAATCACACGCTCAGGCTTCACAATAGCTGAAATCTTATCGAGTCGATGATCAGGCACATGGACAATCCCAACGTTGGGCTCAATGGTACAGAATGGGTAATTCGCAGCCTCTGCCGGGGCCGAGGTGAGCGCCGAAAAGATAGTCGATTTGCCGACGTTCGGGAGCCCAACGATTCCACAATTCATACCCATAGATAACTCCTAAATTATGATAACAAGTTCTTCTTATTATAAATGCCGACTTTACCAAGTCCATTTACCATAGCGGCTTGGAGGGGGTCATGCAATTTTTCTAGTAAGAGTGATAACTGGATTTTCTGATCTCCATGAAAGCCGGTCAAAACCCAGTTTGCAACATCGCCATGAGGAGGCCTCCCGATTCCAATCCGCATCCTTGCGAACTGATCAGTGCCAAGACATTGCGCTATGGATTTCAATCCGTTATGGCCGGCAAGGCCACCGCCCATCTTGAAATGAACCTGCCCGAAGGGAATATCGAGTTCATCGTGGATGACGAGAATCTCCGCGGGTTCATGCTTAAAGAACTGGGCGAACGGTTGGACTGATTCGCCTGAGAGATTCATGTAAGTTTGAGGTTTCAGAGCGTAAAACTTTTTTCCCGCACATGTTGTTTCGGCGTAAAACCCCTTAAACTTCACTTTCCAGCTCGCGCTTTTGAATAGTGGGGAATGATCCAGAAGCATCCACGCTATATTGTGTTTGGTATCCGCATATTGAGATCCAGGATTACCTACACCAACGACAAGGGGAAACATACTAGATGAAAAGCGAACTAACCGAATCGTGGTTGTAAGTGCGATGAATGGCCTTGGCCAAAATATCGGCCGTCGTGACGGCTTTAATTTTCTTAAGCTTACGTCCTGCCTCTGAGAGAGGAATCGTATCGGTCACGATAACTGCCTCAAGCTCGTCGCATTCTGCAATGCGAGCAATAGCGGGATCAGAAAAAACCGGATGGGTGGCAGCAGCAAATATTCTCTTCGCGCCGTTTTTACGAAGGGCCTTGGCCGCCTGAACAAGTGTACCCGCCGTATCAATCATATCGTCTATAATTATGCAATCTTTCCCGCTAACTTCTCCAATCACGTTCATGGCCTCGGCGACATTAGGCCCAGTCCGGCGCTTATCGATAAGAGCAAGGTCTGCATCAAGTTTTTTGGCGTAGTGACGGACTCGTTCAACTCCGCCGGCGTCAGGTGAAACCGTGATCAGATTGGAGCGGTCTAGATTTTTAACAA
Source organism: Pseudomonadota bacterium (assembly GCA_027487685.1). Lineage (GTDB taxonomy): Bacteria > Bdellovibrionota > Bacteriovoracia > Bacteriovoracales > Bacteriovoracaceae > Peredibacter. Next base: position 29,717 of record JAIYDC010000011.1, read on the forward strand.
TATATTCCAAGATAACTGGAGAAGCGAAAATATTGTCAAAGGGAATATTAAAGAAACCCTGAATCTGGCCGGCATGAAGATCCATGGTGATCACTCGAGAACAACCAGCAATAGTCATCATATCAGCGACAAGCTTAGCAGTTATCGGTGTCCTCGGAGCGCTCTTCCGGTCCTGTCGAGAGTACCCATAGTGAGGGACAACCGCCGTGATAGAGTTGGCCGAAGCACGTTTGAGCGCGTCCACAGTCACCAAAAGTTCCATCAAGTGCTCATTCACTGGTGCACAGGTACTCTGAATGACAAAAACATCCGCACCACGAATGTTTTTTTCGATTTCACAGTAGATTTCGCCATTAGCGAAACGTCGCAACTGAGGATTTACGAGTGGAACATCGAGAAATTCAGAGATCTTTTTGGAGAGCGTCGGATTCGAGGTACCAGAGACCAAAACCATTCGTCTCACTCTGAGCTCCTAGGAAGTATAACTTGCAGGAAGGTGGTTGGGGTGGCAGGGATCGAACCTGCGTATGGCAGAATCAAAATCTGCTGACTTACCACTTGTCGACACCCCAACAGAAACATAATTAGTTCTCAGAACTATAGTTGAACGATGTCTTTTTAGCAAGCCATCCTTATGGAATTTCGATCTTTTTTGACCATCATGATTGGACACTCTGAAAGGTTTTTCTTATAGTTTTAAGACTAGGTTAGTCGTCGATTACAAGGAGTTCTAGTGAACAATAAGTTCCGAGTGGTGAGTTTTGGTTTAGTTTCTGCCCTGAGCATCAATTCTGCCTTCGCCCTCCCCATCGATTGGTCCGGTGTCTTCGGAGCCGATACCCACATGCTAAGTAATACCTGCCGTACTGGAGACAATATTGGGGCCACTGAAAAGCCACTGCCTACGGATACGCGAACAGGCACCCAGGCACTGAGAAACGGCGATTGTGATGCCAGCTTCCAGACCTACACCTTCCGACTCAATCCTAACATCATCATCAATGACGGTGTCACACTCAAGGGTGAGCTTTCCACTGGTCACATCCGTGGGAATTTCGCAGGGTCAGACTCGGCCAACAACCAGGATGGAAGTGCTAACAACTCCTACTTCTTCACCACACCTTCTCAAAGAAGCGCCTTAAACATCAATCAGATGTATATGGAAATGTACGCTGATACAGCTCTCATAAAAATTGGCCGGATGTCGCGCCACTTTGGAATGGGACTCGTCTTCGATAATGGAAGTGATCCGTGGGATCGCTTTTTAACAATGTATGATGGAATTGAAGCTGAAATGAAGATCGGAAATTTCAGTGTTATTCCACATTACGCCAAAATTTCAAATTATAACGATGGTGCTGAAAATGCACGGGAAGCCTCCGGTGCTCTTGACGTCCGCGAGCTAGGCTTAATCGCCAAGTATGATAACAAAAATAGTGACCTCGTTGCGAGTGTTCTCTACGCCAAACGCTCTTCAGAACGGCAAAGCTCTCTCTACAATTCAAACTCCGCCGCCGCAGATAAATTAGAGCGTGGAAAGACCGAAGTGACTGTGATTGAACCCTACGTCGCCAAGCGCTGGAGTAAACTGCGTGTCTCGGCCGAGGGGTCACTCCAGAGCGGCGATTACGGTAATATCTATGGTCCAAATGAGTCTTCAAAACTCTCGGCGCAAGCCTACGTTGCGGAGGCGAAATATGACCTGAATCCGAAATGGGATATTGGACTTCTCGCCGGACAGATTTCCGGAGATAAGGGAGAAACTAGTAAGTTTGAGGCCACCTACCTCCACCCTAATTTTCATGTAGCCGATCTCATGTTCCGTTACAATTACGCCGCTATCAATGAAGGGGGACGGTCGATTTTTGATTCCTCCATCACGAATGCTCGTTTCTTTAAGTTTTATGGAAACTTCAAAACTGACAAGTGGACCTGGAAAGGGGCCGTCGTTATGGCGAATGCCTTGGAAACTGCCACCGCTGGAAAGCAGGCTTACCATCACGAAGAAAACTACCGCTTTACCTCGACTCAAAAACAGGACGCTTCTTACGGATATGAGATCGACCTCGGTTTTGACTATATGTGGAACCCGAACGTCATGATCTCTGGCTATTATGGCTATTGGGCAGTCGGGGATTATTACGCTTTTTCAAATGCCACGAAAGAACTTTCACTTCAGAACGTGCATGGCGGCGGAATGCGGGCCACGCTTCAGTTCTAATACCGATTCCAATTATAAGCCCCCTTATAGGGGCTTTAAAAACTCACAAATTTTTACCAAGTTCGTCCCCAGACTGGGAACCCTCGGTTGGGTTGTGGCTGATTCCAATATACATAAGGCGGTACTTGTTGGTTTTGTATTGGCATCTGCTGCTGTCCCATACCCCAGTTAAAGGCATAGGCGTCTTGACCTAAATTAGGCTGTTGCTGATTTTGCATGAACTGAGGCGGCTGGCCGGCGAATATGTTATTGTTCTGAAAAGGGACCACGGGCATTTGTGCTTGCTGAGGCATGAATCCAGCTGACTGAGGAAAGACAAACCGGTTCTGGCCCTGATCTTGTGCCTGAGGTAGTGGCGCTGCTGCGACCTGAGGTCTTGATGGCGCAGCAGTTGTGTCTTGAGCTGGTGCCGATCTTCTCGGTTCCTCTGATGGAACTTCCTCGCCATTTTGCTGGGCCACGTGGCGACGGCCCTGGGCCTCAAGTTCACCGTACTCGCGAGCTTTGGCATCGTATTCTCTAGCACGTTCCTCATCGACATTGTTGTAGTGAGTGAGAAGTGCCTGCAGCTCTTGGAGACGTTCCATTGTTTCCTGCACACAGCGCTGGGCATTTCTAAAGTAGCGGAAGCAGTAACCGTTCGGCTGTTGAGCACGAGCAGCTTCCTGCTCCATTTCCGCTCTGAAATTTTGGTTCCTAACCTGAATGTTATTTCTCATACGCCGGGCCAGCGCCTCGTTTTCAGCTGCCCTACCTGAGCTCTGACCAGTACGGTATTCGTAGCGTTCCTTCTCCGTCACAAGGGCGCGGGCGAAGGCCTGGCGACCCGCTACGATTCTTTGGGAAGCAACACCAGGAGTAATAACCACATTATCTTGACGCGCGCCAAGACGCTGGTGGTTTTCCAAGCTTAGCTTAAGGCTATTAATGCGTTCTGCTTCATCGAAGCGACCGTCACGAATGAGTCGCGTGATATGAGAAGACATAAAATATGGTCGCCGGTTCAGAGCAGAAATCTCAGCGAGGGCCGCTACGAGCTCGTCTTGTTTGGCCTTCTTTGCATCTCCCTCGAGCTCAATCATTTCCTCGTAGAGGGCACGGGCACGATCAATTTTTGGTTGAACGACATACCGGTCGAAGTCAGCAACAACTCTCATGTCTTCTTCGTTAAAGCGACCTGCTTCAATATTCGTTGCAGCTTTCTTCGCCGCTTCCAAAATGAGACGGTCTCGGACCTGACCAAGCTCACCCGCATAGCCTTCGTACCTTTCGATAAAGTCAGCAAGCCGGGCGTATTCCTCAGGTCGACAATCACGAAGCCTTGCCGCCTCTGCGTCCAAGCGCTGTCGTTCAGCATCATCTGCCGAGACAAGGTTCCTAAGGGTCGGATGGGCAGCCTCATAATGATCACACCCATCAATGTGCTCGAAGCTCCCATGCCTGGCCCGCAACAATGGGGATGCCGGACCATGGGAAAGGAAATAAAGCTTTCCGGAAGCGTCTACGCCATCAAAACGTTCGTTCACTGGGGTAGTATAAATTGCACCTGGGACGACTCGGCCATTCACTACAACGCCTGACCTCTGAAGACATTCTTCAAATCCCTTCATGGTTGGCTTCAAGACCATAGACTGATGTTCTTTGAATTCTCCGTTTTCGACTTTCGCAACTCGATACGAACAGCCCTCAGAGGTACAGTTCTCCCCATGCTTTATCCTGACTTCGATAGCGTAGGCCCTCTGACCTTGAATTTCAGGTTTCTTCAGCGTCCACTCGAGCATCGAAGAGCAGTTACCAATCATCTCTGGCGCTGAAACCGTTAAGCGACCTGAACGACCGTCGTGCATGATCCGAAGCTGAGGTTCACGTTCCTGGAGAAGAGAGGTGACAAAATTCAGAGGTAGGGAGGACTGATCATTTTCCTCGCACCTAGCGGCACCTGAAGAGCGGGAGACCTGTGATGCCGTCACCTCTGGTGCAGTCGTCGTTCGCACAGTCTGCCCCGGGGTCCCATTGGGTCTGGTTGCATTTGCTGGCAATGCCCCTTGGTGTTGAGTCAAAGAACTCAATATACTTTGTGCGTGCGCATGAACGGCAATTAAAGATATTAGAAGGAAAGGGATCTTTTTCATATCATCCTCAAAGTTGAGTCTTCTCACCCTCTTTTCGGATGAGATCTCTTGAAACTTAAGAGGTTAGATAAGGGAGTAGGGGTCTATATCGATTTTGTAAGAAACCGAGCTCATGGACTTGTAATTTAACTCAAATGATTTCAGAAGGTTGTGAAGTTGAGCCAAGTCACCGGACTTAAGAAGTATAGACCAAGTAAACTGGTTAGACTTCTTCTCAATATGTGCAGGTCGGGGTCCAAGGATTGTCACTTCATTGAAGTGTTTTCCTACGAGGTCGCGCAATATGGGGGCAACATGATCATTCACGTGGCCGATGAGACGGTCCTGAAAGCGTGAAGAGAAGTGGATCATGGCGAGTCGTTTAAACGGGGGGCAATCACAAAGTTTCCGGATCTCGAGCTCTTCCTCATAAAATCGATGAAAGTCATGGGCCTTAACGATTTGGAAAAGGGTGTTATCCGGATTTAACGTCTGGATGAGAACACGACCGTCCTGAGAATAGCGCCCGGCCCTGCCTGCAACTTGGGTAAGAGTCTGGTAAACCCTCTCCGAAGATCGGAAATCAGGAAAATTTAATTGGTTATCAATTCCCAGGATAAGCACCAACTTAACCTTCTCGAAATTGTGGCCCTTTGAGAGCATTTGGGTCCCTACCATTAGATCAATCCTTCCTGCATGGAAGTCACCCAGCCGCTCCTCGAGTTGCTTAAAAGTTTTAATCTCGTCCCGATCAAAGCGCTCAATCTTTTTATCAGGAAAATGGCTGCGAAGAATCTCCTCCACCTTTTCAGTGCCAAAGCCTTTTTGGGACAAGGTGAGGCAACCACATTCCGGGCATTGAGTATTGAGCGGTTCCTTATAATCACAATGATGACATGCGAGTTGATTCTTGCGCTTATAGTACCTAAGAGAAATGGAACAATTGGGACAATTAAACTGATGCCCACATCCGCGGCATTGAAGGTAGCTGGCAAAACCAAGTCGGTTAACGAAAACTAAGACCTGCTCCCCTTTCACGAGGGCAGAACGAATCGCCTCAACTGACGCAGGAACTAAAGGCCATATCTCCTCTGCGGCACCGGACTTATCCCGTGCATCCACGAGGGTAATCTCAGGCAAAGTTGCTTGCCCGGCCCGATCCCGCATCTCAAACAGACCATGACCGCCACGGTGAAAGTTATAATAGGACTCAAGGCTTGGCGTTGCAGAGCCCATGACGATCGGTATGTTTAGAAGCTGGGCTTTTTTGGCGGCTACGTCTCGAGCGTTATAGGGACAACGATCGTCCTGTTTAAATGAAGTGTCGTGCTCTTCATCGATCACGATAAGACCAAGGTTTGCCACAGGAATAAAGATCGAACTACGAACTCCAAGGATTAGCGCTCCCCGCTCCATTCCGCGTGCTGCAAGCCAAATCTGATACTTTTGTGAATCCGAGAGCTCTGAATGATAAGTAAGAATGGGGGCAGAAAGGTAGCGGGCAAAGGTTGCAACGAACTGCGGAGTCAGGTTGATCTCTGGAAGGAGAAAGAGAACACTCTTCCCACTGTCGATCGTTGCCTTTATCAGGTCCAGGTAAACCACTGTCTTGCCGCTTCCGGTAACCCCATGAATCAAATGTCTTTGAAATCCACTGAGGCCATCCCGGATAGAGTCAATGATAGAGCGCTGAGCAAGATTCGGTGAGAATTCAAGCGGCCTTCCTTCCCCTTGTGTCTGCTCAAGGCCTCGAGGACGCTTGAGATGATGGGGAAGACAGTCGAAAATAAGTTGACCCAAAGGATAGTGATAGTAGACGGACATCCACTCAAAGAGCTCAAGCTCGCGCTTATCGAGACACCAATCCGGTACCCGAGATGTTATTGCCTTTATTTTTTCCACCGGAGTCTCAGTGAACTCTCGTGACGCCGAAGCATCGGGCTCAATCACACAACCGAGCGCCGTTCTACGACCAAGAGGAACTTCTACTACCTCCCCGCGCGAAAGAGCACCATCATAAAAGTAAAGGAGACCCTGGTTCTTTAAAGGGTAGTTAACAGCTATGCGGGCAACATTCATCAGAGCAGGAACTCAGGTCTCGCCTCATGAGACTCTTTACCTTTTAAGAGCAAGTCCCAGTTTCTAAGACGCTTCACGAGGTCCTCTTCTCGCTCAAGATAATGTCGAACAGCGGTTACCTCGACCTGGTACTGGTCACCATTATATGCTTTGATCAAAAGAAAACGCGGAAAAGAATGACTACCATTGGCGAGCCAATAGTCTTTGCAAATGATTTCAAAATCTCCCGTTCCGCTTGTGTACCGGAGCTTTTGGACGTCGCGTTCTTTGAACGAAACAAGGGCCTCAAAGCTCCCCGCAATTACCCGCCATGAAATCTGGTTATCGTCCTTAGTGAGGCCAACCTGCCGGGTGTCTGTATACATAGATGCGGCCATCAAGGCCTGGGCCCTATCCCTAGCAGCGGAGTCCGAGGGTTGTAACGGGTTGATTGCAGTCTTTCTTGCGTTACGATCGCGGGCAACCGTTAGCAGGTAGCGTTTATAATCCGCCAAGAATTCAATCTTCTCTCGATTAATTAGTTCGCTGTTCAGCCGCAGGGGTACTCCCAGCGACTTTAAATAGTTCACCAAATGAGAACCGTTATTATAGGTCATCGAATGAAGAAGGGCGAAGAAGATCCCGCGCTCAGCGGCTTCCGGAGTAGGCTTGATAGTATAGGAGGTAAAATTCGGATAATAGGTTTTATGTAACAGTGAACTCTCGGAAAATGACGAGTTACCGTAACGAGTCTGGGCAACCTTGAGTCCATCAGTACTTTTAGTTAAAAAAATCTTGTAGTAGTCTTCGGCGTTCTCCGCTACAGATGTTGCAGTTCCGCCTTCAGCATTATCTGCAGGTCGAAGCCTCTTTACGACCAAGCTCAGAGATACACCATTGACAGTGACATCAGGATTCGCCCCATGCCGGAAGAGGGACTCAACAGTTGGAACGTAGCCAAAAGCGGAGCTTGAGAGAAAAATTAAACAAAGGAGTGCCCTGATCATAGCGAAAGTCCATTTTTCTGAAGTCGGGTTTTAATCGTTGCTAGAAACTTATCACGAATTTCTGGATCCTTCAGGGCAAAATCGACAGTCGCCTCGAGGTAACCAAGAACATTACCCGTGTCAAACCGCTCGCCTTCGAAGCGGTAAGCGAAAACATCTCGTTGCTGGCACAAAATATTAATCGCATCGGTCAGTTGGTACTCATTCCCTGCACCTTTAGGAATCGTTCTGAGAATTGAGAAAATCTCAGGTGGCAGTATATAGCGGCCAGGTGTCGCAAGGTTCGTCGGCGCATCCTGGGGCCTTGGCTTTTCAACCATACCAGTCATTTTAAGCGTCTTCTCATCAATAATATCACCCTTCACTATCCCGTACTTATCTGTTTCTGAAGCGGAAACTTCCATGACTCCAATAACTGCGGCGCCAGATCGAGCCTCCGAAACCTCTATGAGCTGCTGGATGGCCGGCTTTGGGTTTCGGACAATATCGTCTCCGAGGAGAATCGCGAAAGGTTCATCCCCTATAACATCCTTGGCGCAAAGGACTGCGTGACCAAGGCCTAGTTGTTCTTTTTGACGGACGCTTGTGACCTCTACCATCGTCCCAATTCGTCTCACCAGCTCGAGCTCCTTGCTCTTTTTATTGCGCTCAAGGAAATGTTCAAGCTCAAGGTTTCGATCAAAGTAATCTTCCACTGAAAATTTCCCCGCCGCAGTAACGAAAACGATCTGCTCTATCCCCGCATTCACCGCCTCCTCGACGATGTAGTGGATCATAGGAACATTAATGATAGGGATGATTTCCTTTGCGATCTCTTTTGTCGCTGGCAAAAACCGAGTTCCTTTACCTGCGATAGGGACGATGGCCTTTCGGATTTTCATAAATGTCCTTGTTTTAGAGAGATTAATTCTCTACATTTTTTCTTATGAAGAAAATACTTATCATAGCGATTCTGGTACTTGTGGGCCAGCAGTCCTGGGCCCAAGTGCGGGAATTCCAAACGACGCGCCTAATGTCGACCGCAGGAACAGGAGTGGCGAGCATCCTTTCTACCGAAGCTGCCATTTTAAATCCAGCAGCGTCTACGTTCGTAGAGGGATCGAGTTTTTCTTATCAATCTTACCGCACTTCGCTCCAGCAGGAGAGCGATGTTCGCGAGACCTGGCCAAATCAATTTCCGCGAAGCAACCGCTCCCAGGGAAGCTTCATGTCTGATAACTCTGGTCCGGTAAAGGGCGGTGCGGCGTTCATCACCCAGGATGAGAATAACTTTGAGCGCCAACGTCTCGTTTTGCACGGCTCTGCTCCTATGGGGGGCGCAACGTCCATGGGAGTTAGATACAGCTATATTCAGGACAAGAGGCCAGTCCAATTTCGTAATCGTCATCAAATTCATCACCAAGCGGCACTTGGTCTTACGCATATTGTAGACGAGGATACTGTCCTTGGCTTGGTAATCATAGACCCTACGCGAGCGACACGAGGCGAGGAGCGAGCGATTGCGGGTTTCCAGTACACGCTTGCTGACAGGTTTACTTTACTCGGTGATGTGGGAATCCGTTATACCCGACGAGCGTCAGAAGATTACCTTTGGAGCGGAGGAGTTCAAATGAATGTCTTCAGTGACTTTTTTCTTAAAGTCGGCCAATCCTTCGACAACATCTCAAAATTAAAAGGCACTGGCTGGGGCGTTAGCTGGATCGGTCCGCGGCTTGGCGTCGAATTTGCTCAACGCACCTCCGAACAGTTTGACTCAGGATACTACGTCTATAAAGACGAAAGAATAGTCGACACTTCTTTGTCAGCAGTCATTAAATTCTAAGCTCCTGATAGTTTAATTCCGATAACTTGTTATGGGAAAAAAAACCGGAAGAGAGGCCCGCGAAGAACGCGAGCAGATTCTCAAACTCAAACATAAATATGAGAACCGGATTACGATTGCCAAGTTCGGGAAAGAATCCCTAGATTTAAGGGACTATGCTAATGCGCTTGCCAAGTTTATTGAGTACCTCCAGATAATGTCCGAAATCAAAAAAACACAGGACTTCTACCACCTGAAGCCGAGTCACTTCAACTCCAAGACCGAGATCACGGAAATGCTGATGATCAGCCATATCTTCTTTGAGATGGCGAGGATCTATGATGCGATTCCGAAATTCTCAGGAGACTGCCAAAAGTGTTTGGACCAGTTCGTTATATTTTCCGCCAACCAGCCTTATCAGGTTGTGAATTCGGAAATGGTCCGGAAATACTTGAAGAAATCGGCTTTTAAAAACCCTGAAGTTTTTCGACACTCTCACGGACAAATCTATGTTCAATCTAAGAAATGCTTTGTTGTGACTTTCTGCTACGGGACAGATCACCCTATCACTCAGGACTACCGCGCCTTAAAAGACATCCTTCTTGATTCAAACCCGGGTCAGGAAATGGTCCGTCTCTATTATCTTTACTCGTCAGAAGCGGTCTTGCGCTGGGAACATTCAGCAATAATGAGACTAGTGACTCGCTTCTTGATTCGACCCATTTTACTTTTCGTGGCAAAAGTCATTCTTCCGTTTATACTTAGATGATGCTGCTACTCTCTAAGATCATTGTTAAGGAATGGTTCAAAAGCCTCCTCGGCGCTATAACTGTGCTTTTTCTACTTATCACCACAGCTGACCTCATCAATGGCTTTCTTCAGGGAAAGGAGGCAGAGAGAGTTTTACTTGAGTACGCACTCAAAATGCCTGACCTCATGGGTAAAATGTTTCCCATTTGCTGCCTTGTGGCCTCGCTCTTTTCCTTGAACAAGCTCAAAGGGCACTCCGAGCTAATCTCCATCCTCGCAGCTGGTTATTCTTACGCTAAGATCTACTCCCTGATCGCAGCTTGTGCTCTTTCAGTCGTTGCGTTACAGTTCGCGAACCTCGGTTTCGCGGAACCCTTTGCCAACAAGATTAAGCGTCAAGAAATCCAGAAAAGTCGTAAGTCTGAGGGAAAGTACCTCACCCGGAGTTCACTCGAAGGCGGGCGTTTCTGGTATAAAACCAAAGACTACTTCGCCTCGTTTGCTTATTTCGATCGAAAGACTAATTCCTTGCGCGACCTCGAAGTTTACTTTTTTTCTGCTGATTACAGTAGCGAGAAGATTCTGAGGGCCGAGCGTGCGACTTTTTCCCAGAAGGGACTTTGGACACTTATGAATGTGGCCGAACTCACTTCCCTGGATAAGTCGACTTTCCCCATCCAGGCCAGTGCCCAGGTCCGCATGCTTCGGTTGAACGAAGAGCCCGAAGACTTTGGGGAATTTGAGGCGGACCTCACGACTCTCAATTTTTTTAAACTCAGGCAGTTCGTGCTTAGGTTGTCAAAGACCGGCATCAATCTCGCCGAATATGAGATTCTTCTCTTGAATAAACTATTTTTGAGTCTTATCTGTCTGGTTTTTGCACTGGTGCCTGTCTCAACGGTCTTCAATCCCAATCGCCGTTCGGATTCCTTCGGCAAAAATGTCATTCTAACCTTATTGGTTACCATCTCTTTCTGGATCTTCTATAGCTCTGCTTTGGCATTGGGGAATTCAGGCTCCTTAAATCCATGGGTTGCCACCGGGATCGTTCCCATAAGTTTTCTCTATTACGTAATCTGGACATTCTGGAAAAACCGAAAGCTCGGTGCATAATCTGGTCTCGTCGCTTCAACTTCCTTATGCTATAAAAGCCACATGAAAGTTGAAAACTACAGGCTCGAAGGGAAGAAGCTCCCAATCTTTACCTATCCGGATCAGGTTCTTTCGGCAATGGCAGCACCTGTGACCGAGTTCAACACTGATCTTGAGAAACTTGTGAAGGACATGCTCTTTACGATGTACCATGCACCAGGCATTGGTCTCGCAGCGCCCCAGGTAGGGGTCAGCCAACGCATTTTTGTGCTAGACGTCGATTATGACCGTGAGGTCGTGACGAACTCAGAGGGCCTAGATGAAGTACGGATGTCGAACTTTAATCCTATGATCCTCATTAATCCTATCATCAGCGGGACTTCGGGAGCTACGACCTTCGAAGAGGGATGCCTTTCTGTTCCAGGGGTCTACGAAGAAGTTAAACGGTACAAAAGTATACATGTTAAATACCGAGACCTTAAGGGCGCCGAGCTTGAGTTGAATGCAGATGATCTTTTGTCCATCTGCATTCAGCATGAGAACGATCACCTTGATGGTATTGTCTTCATTGAGCGTTTAAGTAATCTTAAAAAAAATTTCTATAAGAAAAAAATGCAGAAAGAGAAAGGTCGATGAAGATATTCCGCGTCGCCTTCTGCGGAACCCCTGACTTCTCAGTTCCAACCCTCGAAATTTTGAGTCATCATCCACATGTAGACTTATTGAAAGTTATTTCAATGCCTGACCGCCCTGCAGGTCGTGGAATGGAGCTCAAGTCCCCAGAGGTCATCGAATTTTCAAAGGCCAACAAACTTACCTACTTTCAAACTGAAAATATCAATCGTGAGACTGATATGATGAAGGAGCTCAGGACCCTGGAATTAGATTTCATCGTCGTGCTTGCCTTTGCCCAATTCCTAGGTGAAGAACTGCTAAACATGCCGAAATACGGATGCTTTAACATTCACACTTCAATTCTTCCGAAGTACAGAGGGGCTGCGCCAATCCAATCAGCGCTTCTAAATGGAGATACCGAAACTGGCGTCTCTATCCAGAAGATGGTCAAGAAAATGGACGCAGGGGATCTTGTTCATTTTCATACACTTTCGATAGCTCCAACAGAAACTGGTGGTCAACTCTATACGCGGTTAAAGTTTCAAGCAGCCATTGCCATGAATGATTTTATCGGGAAGCTCCTTGCGAACGAAGTCACCTATACGGCACAAGACGATGCCAAAGTTTCTTTCGCGCCAACACTTAAAAAAGATGACGGTAAACTCCTTTTCGCTGAGAAGTCAGTCAACGAGATCCTTAACTGTATCCGCGCCCTTGATCCGTGGCCCGGCACCTTCTGCTTCCTGAATGGCAAACGACTCAAGGTAATTGCAGCAGATCGGTACCACGCGAAAATCCCACCAGGCAGGGCCTTAAATGATCTCGGCTCCTTAGTAGTCGGTTGCCTCGACGGATCTCTACGCCTGCGGGAAGTCCAACTCGAAGGAAAGAAGGCTTGCAGTGACCGGGATCTCCTGAACGGAATTAAGACAGAAATCACTTTGACCTAAACTAAGGATTACCATGTCCGTAATTATTTCTCCCAGTCTATTATCTTCAGATTTTCTCGAGCTCGGTGCCGAAATCGAAAGACTCAATTTCGTTGATGATATCTGGCTTCACCTTGATGTTATGGACGGCCACTTCGTCCCAAATCTCAGCTTCGGAGCGCCGGTTCTCGCAAAAATAAAGACCGTTTCCAAACACAAGCTCGACGCCCACTTCATGGTCACCAACCCAGACGCCTATGCCGATAGTTTCAAAGATCTAGGACTACATAACTTCACCTTTCACTGGGAAACAGTCGCTCACCAGGACAGAATGATCGCAAAGCTAAAGGAACACTACCCTTCAGTTGGTATTTCATTGAATCCAGCGACTCCTTTGTCCGTGGTTCCGAGCTATATCTGGGGCAAAGTAGATCTAGTGCTTCTTATGAGCGTTAATCCTGGATTTGGTGGGCAAAAGTTTATTCCTGAAATCGTAGACAAGGTCATAGAGCTTGATCAAATCCGGCATAAGCACGGATTTAAGTTCTCTATCCAGGTTGACGGTGGTGTGACCGATGAAAACGCTGGGTACCTGATTCAGGCAGGTGCCAACAATCTGGTCGCAGGCTCTTATGTTTTTTCTGCCCCCAATAAAGACTATATGAGTCGTATCAACAAAATTCGCTAGAGGTTCTATCATGTCAGAAGTTGCGCATTATAAACTTACAGGTACAAATATCACCCTCGAGGACGTCGCAAAGATCTCACGTGCCCCTGTCGGAGCGATCAAACTCGAGATCGACCCCAACTCTCTCGAGAAAATGAAGAAGTCACGTCAAGTTGTACTCGACATCGTTAAAACGGGGCGACCAGTTTACGGAATCAACACAGGTTTCGGAGCCCTGGCCTCAAAGCAAATTGCTGTCGAAGATCTCGAACAACTTCAATACAACCTCATCCGCTCTCACTGCACAGGTGTTGGTCGGCCCTTCTCTCGCGACATCACTCGTGGAATTATGCTGGCGCGGGCGAATTGTCTTATTCAGGGCTTTTCCGGAGTTACCCCAGAAACCATCAGTCTACTTTTAGACTTCATAAATTACGGACTCCATCCAGTTATTCCTGAAAAGGGATCCGTTGGTGCCTCGGGTGACCTTGCCCCTCTTTCGCACATTGCACTTGCGCTTATCGGCGAAGGCGAGGTGGAGTATCAGGGCAAAATCCTTCCCTCAGCAAAAGCGATGGCCCTCGTTGGAAAAGTTCCGGCGAAACTTGGTCCCAAAGATGGCCTGGCCTTAATTAACGGCACCTCTGTCATGCTCGCTCTCGGTGCGCTCGCTTTGGTCGAGGCGAAAAAGATCGTTAAACTCGCAGACATCATTGCTTGTCTCACTCTCGATGCAGTACGCGGTACGGCCTCGGCTTTCGACGAGCGTATCTCAAAGCTTAAGCCTCAGCCTGGACAAGTGGACGTTTCTCGTAACCTTCTCCGGCTCATTGCCGGATCAGAGATCGTAATGTCCCATAAAGATGACGGAAAAGTACAAGACCCGTACTCTCTTCGCTGTATTCCACAGGTGCACGGGGCTTGTCGCCAAACCGTACGCCATTCAGAAGAGGTCCTGAGTATTGAGCTTAATTCTGTGACAGATAACCCATTGGTCTTCGCTGATACTGGTCACGTCATCTCTGGAGGGAATTTTCACGGCGAGGCCCTAGCACTTACCATGGACTACCTAGCCATGGGTCTTTCAGAAATTTGTAGTATTGCCGAGCGACGAGTGGAAAAGATGATGAATCCACACTTTTCCGATCTTCCTGCCTTCCTCACACGAGATTCGGGTCTAAACTCAGGACTGATGATCGCACATGTGACCATGGCGGCACTTGCCTCAGAAAACAAATACCTCTGTCACCCGGCCTCTGTTGATTCGATCCCGACCTCGACTGATAAAGAGGATCATGTCTCAATGGGTGTTACCTCCGGCCGTAAGCTCCACGAGGTGCTGGATAACGTTCAACATGGTCTCGCCATCGAACTCCTCTGCAACACTCAGGGGATCGAATTCCTTCGACCAATGAAATCGTCTGTCGCCTTAGAAAAAGTTGTGACACTCGTGAGAAAGCATGTTGCGCCAATTGGCGATGACCGAATTTTCCATAAAGATATTGAAGCGCTTACAAAACTCATTCAATCTGAAGAGCTGATCCGTGAAGTAGAGTCCGTCACCGGACCACTCACATAAGGAGTTACCAATGATTATTCCACTTCCCCCGACTGGCGATAAGCTAACCTGTAAAGGTTGGCACCAAGAAGCTGCCCTTCGCTGCCTCCTTAATAATCTCCACCCTGATGTTGCCGAAGATAGAGATAATCTTGTCGTTTATGGTGGGAATGGTCAGGCCGCTCGAAATCCGAAGGCTCTTGCCGATCTCATCAAAGCACTTACAAATCTTGAGAATAATGAAACCTTAATCGTTCAATCCGGTAAGCCAGTAGCTGTATTCCCCAGTAACCCACAGGGCCCCCGGGTCCTCATCGCAAACTCAAATCTCGTCCCTAAATGGGCGACTTGGGACCACTTTAATAAACTCAAAGACGAAGGTCTTATGATGTACGGCCAGATGACGGCCGGTTCATGGATTTACATCGGCTCCCAGGGAATCATTCAGGGAACCTATGAAACTTTTATGGCGGCGGCCCGGAAGCACTTCGGAGGGGACTCCACACTTAAAGGCAGACTGGTTCTAACCGGAGGGATTGGAGGAATGGGAGGTGCTCAGCCCCTCGCAGTAAAAATGGCTGAGGGCGTCTGCCTTTGCTGTGACGTAGACCCGACCCGAATTGAGAAGCGATTAAAATCAAAGTACCTAGATGTTTTAGCGAAGTCTTTCGAAGAGGCGCTAGAGATTGCTCTGAATGCTAAAAAAATCGGTGAGGCACTTACCATTGGCGTGGTAGGAAATGCAGTCGATTTTTTTGAGTTTGTACTCGATAAAGGCGTTATTCCTGACCTTGTCACCGACCAGACCTCGGCCCATGATCCGTTAAATGGGTATGTCCCTGCGGGAATGAACCTCGCAGAGGCCAACGACCTCAGGAAATCAGACCCACAAAAATATACCCAATATTCCTACGAAACAATGGGGCATCATGTCCGCATTATGCTCGCTTTCAAGAAGAAGGGCTCCTATGTCTTCGACTACGGCAATAATCTACGTGCCGGAGCTGAGCGCGTCGGTGTAAAAGACGCCTTTTCATTTCCGGGGTTCGTCCCGGCCTATATAAGACCACTCTTTTGCGAGGGTTCAGGCCCTTTCCGTTGGATAGCACTTTCAGGAGATCCCGAGGATATTCGCGTAACAGATGAAGCGTTGAAAGCTCTCTTCCCAGAAAACAAATCAATGATCAACTGGCTTGAGAAGGCCCAGAAAATGATTCAGTTCCAAGGCCTTCCGGCGCGCATCTGCTGGCTGAAGTATGGTGACCGTGAAAAGGCTGCACTCCTTTTCAATCGTCTGGTTCGGGAGAAGAAAGTTAAAGCACCGATTGTCATCGGGCGGGATCACCTTGACTGTGGCTCTGTCGCTAGCCCAAACCGTGAGACAGAGTCAATGATGGACGGATCTGATGCAGTCTCAGACTGGCCACTGTTAAATGCCATGATAAACATCAATAATGGTGCTAGCTGGATTTCTCTCCATCATGGGGGAGGTGTGGGAATGGGCTTTTCTCAACATTCCGGTATGGTCATCGTTTGCGATGGCACACATGAAATGGACGAACGACTGTCACGTGTTCTGAATTCAGACTCCGGAATGGGAATTGTTCGCCACGCTGATGCTGGCTATGACATCGCACTCAATGTTGCACGTGACTCGGAAACGAAGATCAAGTTCCCATCACTTTAACGAGGCCTCATGCTCAAGGCTTATACCGATATAAATGAGATCGTAACCATGAAGGCCGCCTATCATAAAGACGGGCGGCGTCTTATTCCAGACGATCTTTCCATTATACGTAACGGAGCTATTGTCTTTGATGAGACAAAGATTCTTTGGGTAGGAGACACAGACCGTATCCCGGCGCAATACCGGCCCTTAGCAAAAAATCTTAAAGGTCATGTACTAACGCCAGAAATTGTCGATTCGCATACACATCTCATCTTCGGTGGTGATCGGGCCCAGGAGTATGCTGACCGCTTAAATGGAGCTTCATACGAGGAGATCGCAAAACGTGGTGGAGGAATTCTTTACACCATGCAAATGACAAATGAAGCAAGCCTCGAGGATCTCTTTTCGATTTCTTGTGAACGCATCGAGCGTCTTCACTCCTATGGAGTTGGTAGTATTGAAATCAAATCTGGCTACGGATTAAATTTCGAACGTGAGTTTGAACTTTCGATGCTAATCGATAGACTCAAAAAGAAGTATAGAACCCGTGTCCGAATCTTTAACACCTTCCTCGCGGCCCACGACGTCCCTAAGGATTTTTTAAATTCTTCCACCTATCTCCAAGAGGTCGTCCTCCCACTTTTGGTCAAGCTGGCCCCATTGAGAATCATCGATGCCGTAGATATTTTTCACGAAAAAAATTACTTTGGCCCAGATGATGTTCATTTACTTTTCACTCGATCGAGTGAACTTGGAATTCCTTGTAAAATCCACGCAGACGAACTCAATGAAAACGGTGGCGCAAAACTTGCGGCTGAATTTAATGCATTATCTGCTGATCACCTTCTTAAAATCTCTGACGAAGGCATTGAAATCCTCGCAAAGTCTCCTACTGTTGCCACTTTGCTTCCAGGGACCGCCTTTTTTCTAGGAAAGCCACTCGCACGTGCCAGAGCAATGCTAGATGCCGGAGTAAAAGTTGCCCTCGCTTCTGATTTTAATCCAGGCTCATGCCACTGCGACAATCTTCTACTCGTCGCTTCCATGGCAGCTTCACAGTTAAAGCTTAATCAGGCAGAGCTTTGGGCGGCAATCACCTTAAACGCCGCGGGAGCTCTCGGGTTTAAAGGCCAAGGGGCACTGATCCCTGGAATGGATGCGCGATTTGCGCTTTTTAAAACTCAAAGCTTGTCTCACATCACCTACAACTGGGGCCGAAACTTTTCAATTAGTTTGCCTTAAGAGCTTTATCGATGAGGGCGGTAAACTCGTTATCCATAAAGTTGTGAAGCCGCTTATTCACGTAGAGAACTTTCCCTTTGTGATAAATAATCGATACGGGATAGGTCCGTATCATAAACTGACTGCTGATTACCTCGGACGGATCTTCAACAGATTCGAAGTTTAATTTGTATTTGGCCTCAATCTTCCTGATACTTTCGGAAGCACCATCAGTGTCTCCATTGATACCAATCACCTTCACCTTCCCTTTATACTTTTCTTGAAATTCAACCAGGCTTGGGAACTCCTTAAGACATGGAATGCACCAAGATGCCCAGAAATTCAGAACAATGATGGGTGAGGGATCTTTTCCGAGTTCAATTGTCGTCTTCCGGTTCGTGGTAACTTTCAGCTTTTGAAAGATCATTTCATAAACGGAGTGTTTTTGTTTGTCTTGATCAACCTGCTCCGCCATCGAATTGAAGTTGTCCCACAGGATTTGGGTGCTAAGAAAGCCGGTAAAGGCCATAATAAATAAGATGAAAGGGATAAATTTTTTTTGCATTATATTCTGCTCCATTCTTACTTTACTTCAGAAGAAGACGAATATGAAGCTCAGGAGACTTTTCTCGAGACTTAAACTGACGAAGGTTCTCCTCTCTGAGCGAGGTCAGTCTATCGTCGAGTTCGTCTTACTCCTTGCAGCGATCGCTAGCGTTTCTTTCTTTTTTGTCGCCATCATGAATAGAAATATCGCACGATATTGGGAATACTCTGCCAATCTAGTTATAAATGACGGACCGGGTAAGCCGAAAAAAGTTACCCTGCCGCAGTAAGTCAACCCGAGGATAATTGAATGGAATTCCTTTTGGCCATCGACCAGGGCACAACTGGCACGACGACGCTTCTTTTAGATGCGAAAACCCTTGAGATTCTAGATAAAGAAAAATCAGATTTTCGCCAGATTTTTCCTAAACCTGGTTGGGTCGAACACGACCTCAACGATATCTGGGAGTCGGTAGTATCATCCGTGACCGCTGTGCTCTCAAGAACTCATGCCAATCCCAAGGCGATCCGGGCCATTGGAATTACGAACCAACGGGAAACGACCTGTGCCTATGATCAACAGGGGAAGCCTCTTTACCACGCTATCGTTTGGCAAGATCGCCGGACAGCAGAGTATTGCGATGATCACAGGCTTAGCTATAATGAGCAATGCCGCAAGAAAACTGGCCTCCCACTAGACCCGTATTTTTCAGCAACCAAGATGCGGTGGCTCCTAGATCATGTTCCTGCCATTAAGGAGGCAGCTGATTCCAAGAATCTTTGCCTTTCGACGGTTGATGCCTTCCTGGTTCACCGACTAACTGGCGGTGCTAGCTTCGTCACTGAGCCCTCGAATGCTTCACGAACGATGCTGATGAATCTTAAAGATTTCTCCTGGGACGCAGAACTTTTGAACTTTTTCGGAATCTCTCGTGATTTTCTTCCAGAAATCCGTGAGTCATTCACCGACTTTGGAACTACTCGGTCTTGTGGAATCCTCCCGGATGGAATCCCAGTTCTTTCCATCCTGGGGGATCAGCAAGCTGCTCTTTTTGGGCAAGCATGTATAAATGTCGGAGATATTAAATGTACCTACGGAACAGGGGCTTTTCTTCTACTCAATACAGGTGAAGAACTAATCCACTCGAGCACAGGACTATTATCAACTGCTGCTTATGCATTCAGAGGAAAACGAATTTATGCTTTGGAGGGTTCGGCATATATTGCTGGCGCAGCGGTTCAGTGGCTCAGAGATAATCTAAAATGTATAAAATCATCACCTGAAGTCTCCCGGCTTGCGGCGGAGGTCACAGATCTTTCCCAAATGGAAAATGTCCTCTTCCTCCCCTTCTTTACCGGAATCGGAACACCATACTGGGACGCCAAAGCGAAAGCTGCAATCATAGGTTTAACTAGGGACACGCATAATGGTCATCTTGCCCGGGCCTGCTTGGAGGGAATAGCTCTGTCCCTGAATGATTCGGTATCGAGCTTCAAACAAGATTTCCCCTACTTGAACGATATTCGGGTGGATGGTGGGGCATCTTCAAACGACATACTCATGCAGCTCCAAGCCAATTTTTCTGAAAAAACAATCCTAAGACCTGAGGTCACCGATACAACCGCTTTTGGCGTAGCCGTTGGCTGTCTAGTGGGAAAGGGTGAAATAGCAATCCAAGATTTGGGGCATTTTTGGAAACTAGAACGAAATTTTAAACCGGCAAATGACAGTTATTATAATGCTAAGAAAGAACTTTGGAATGAAACGATTCGGCGTCTCTTCCTCTAATAAATAAGAATCACCCTGTTTTAAAAAGAAGCTCCCTGAGCTCGCTAGCTTTTGTGATTCCTACGACCTCTAGCTTGTACTTGCCCCTATAGTCCTCGGCCGCTCGTTTGGATGTAATCACCCTCCGGTAGCTCATCTGGGATATTTCCTTGAGGCGTATTTCCATCATAGGTACGGAACGAACTTCTCCTGTTAGACCAACCTCTCCAAGGAAAATTGTATCGCTCGGTACCGCGGCTTGAAAGTATGAACTTAACAAAGAGGCAATCACAGATAAATCGTTTTCTCGTGTAGTCAGTTTCATACCACCTACTACGTTTACATAGATGTCATTGTAGGAAAGAGGAATTCCTAAATACTTGTCAATAACGGCAACAAGCAAGGCGACTCGATTAGAATCAAGTCCCTGTGTTGTTCGTCGCCCAACTGCAAACTTATTCTCTACTACCAGCGCCTGTATTTCGACGAAAAGGGAGCGAGAGCCTTCTAGGATGCAAGTTAAAGATCGGCCGTAGGACCCGGGCAGTGACTGCTCAAGAAAGTATTGAGACGGATTAGAGATTTCTGCCAGACCCGACTCGCGCATCTCGAAAATACCAACCTCATTCGTGTTCCCAAATCGATTCTTCATTACACGAAGCATCCGATATTGTCCAAGCTGATCGCCCTCAAAATAAATAACTGTGTCGACCATATGCTCAAGGATCTTAGGACCTGCAATCTGCCCCTCCTTAGTGACATGGCCAATTACAAAACAGGTAAGATTGTAGGCCTTTGCGTAGCTCATGAGTTCATAAGTTACCTCACGAATCTGGGACAGAGTCCCTGCAGCAGACTCAACCTGATTTGAGTGCGTCGTTTGGATCGAATCAAGCACAAGAAATTTGGGCTTAAGCTCTTTAACTTGCTCGATGATTTTCTGCCAGCTTGTTTCGTTATAAATGTAAAAACTGTTGTTGTTCACACCTAATCGTTTTGATCGCAAAGCCACTTGAGATTCAGACTCCTCTCCACTGACATAGAGAATCTTGCACTCGGAGTACTCTGAGAGAAGCTTACCGCACACCTCCATCAAGAGAGTTGATTTCCCGATACCAGGCTCACCGCCAATCAAAGTAAGGGAGCCCAGGGTTGCGCCGCCACCCATCACCCGGTCAAATTCGCCAATTCCTGTTCCATACCGTTGGATGGATTCATCTTCTATTTCTCCGATGGTCTTGGGGCGCCCTTCTCGTCCGATAATCGACTTTGGTCCTGCTTTGCTTGGTTTAATGGTTTCTTCTTCAGAAAAAGAGTTCCACTGGTGGCAATCAGGACACTTCCCGAGCCACTTCGGTGACTGATAACCGCAATCCTGGCAGGTGAAGACTGTTTTAATTTTTGCCATGCCTATCCTTCGAGCATTCGGATCAGCTCGGCTTCATTAATAATAGAAATACCTAAAGCCTTGGCTTTAACAAATTTACTGGAAGTCCCATCTACTTCGTTCGTTACAAGATACGACAGATTTTTTGAGACGCCTGCGATGACTCCACCACTTTGCTTTATAAGTTTTTCAACCTGGGCCCGTGGCTGCTCAAGTTCTCCGGTTATGCAAAACTTCAACCCTTTGAGCGGCCCCTCGCCGGTTGAAATTTCGTCGGCCCTAACACTTACCCCTGCCGCCTCGAGGGCCTCGATCAGGGGCAGTTTAACCTTCAGGGCCGCAACAATCGATTCAGCTGATTTCTCAGCAAATCCATCGATAGCGATAAGTTGTTCTACCGTGAGATCCTTAATCTTCGTTAGTGTATTGTAACCATTGGCTATGATTTTTTCACTCTTGGTCAGAGAAACTCCCTCAATACCGATAGCTGAGATGAACTGTGCCAAGGACTGAATTTTTGTTTTTTGGATGTTGTCGTACATCTTGGTGGCCAGTTTCTCTTTCACTTTATCCAGAATGAGTAAGTCTTCTCGCAAAAGTTTGTAAAGATCGGGGATTGCTTCTACCAGTCCCTTATTTATTAACTCCTCAAGACGTTTATCAGATAAATCCTCAATGTTAGCCTTATGGACGTAGTTTAAAATCTCTTCTTTAATTTTTGAAGGACATCGATCATTGTTACATAACAGAAAAATATCTTCGACCTGCAGTTTAGAGAAACAACTTGGGCATAGTTGGGGGTAAGTGAACTCACCTGCTGATTTTTCAACCACACCAAGGAACTTCGGAATAACCTCTCCAGAGCGAATGACCTCTATACGATCACCGACCTTGAGCTCAAAGTTTTGGACAAGACCAAAATTATGCAAAGTAACACGTCCTATGACTGCACCAGAAATGACCGTGGGTTCAATCGTGGCCACAGGGGTGAGTCTTCCATTCCGAGAAACACCCCATTCGATCTCAGTTATTTGGGCTGTTTTTGTTTCTCCAGCAAATTTGAAGGCCATCTTATAGCGGGGATGATGACTCGTTTCGCCAAGCTCTCGGTGAAGCCTAAGGTCATCGTAAACAAAGACAAGTCCGTCGATTAAAAAGTCACCCTCCCCTAGAAACTCCCGTGCTTCGTTAATACGGGCTTCAAATCCCTCCCCCTGGACGTGGGTAACATAGTCAGGAATGTCAAAGCCCAGAGTTTTGAGAATCTCAAGCTTCTCATGCTCTTTTTGAATTTTTTCGTCGCAAATCAGATCAAAAGCTTTAAAAGAAAGGTATCGGCAAAGCTGAATGCTTTCCTTTCTACCCAATAGACCGGCAACGATATTGCGTTGGGAGGTTGGAGTATCAAATCCCAACGCCTGCATTTCTCTTGAGAGGGAGAAAAAATTTTTCTCCACACAGTAAACTTCTCCTCTTACTTCGATGGTGCCCTTGATAGAAACTGCTTTCGGCACATCCGGAATAAAGGACGCTTTTTGCGTTATATTTTCACCTACAACGCCATCCCCTCTCGTTTTCGCTAGAACAAGATGACCATTTTCATAGATCAGTGAACAACTTGATCCATCAATTTTAAAGACACTCAGGACGGACTCAGTGCCGATCCATTTTATCAATTCATCCTTATCGTAAGTCTTGTCCAGGGAGAGCATGCGGCGTTGATGTTCAACTTTTTCGCTCCCGGTAGTATTCAGAAAGCCCACGAGCGATAGTACCGGATTCCCGGGGTCTAACAACTTGAGTTCCGCCTCCATTTGGTCGAAGGCTTCGTCAGATATGTCTGCATGCCCTCCGTAGTAACGTTCTTTATGATGTATGATGAGTTTTTCTAACTGGTGGATGCGATGGCTTTTCATTGATTCTAGTTACCATTTATAGACTAGAAATTAAATGATAGCCCGACCTTAAGACGAGTATCTTTGTAGGAAATTTCCTTAAATTCTCCACTGAATCGCGCCTTCCGGGATTGGGTCTCGATGCTTCCGTCAATTGTCATGCGCACTGTGTACTGATAGCGAAGTCCTATTTCGAGTTCCATGGCATTTACGCTCGTCGCAGAGCCGTAAATACTATCCTCATCCGTGAAGGTAGGAAAAGGCAGGAAGTCGGCCTGAGCGAAAAGACGATACTGCCGATTGAGAGGTAAGTTTATCGCTGTACCTAGCACTATTCCAGAGATACTACTTTTCCCGAATCCGTCGGAAAGAGAAACATCCAGGTCAAAACTATGGTTTGCATATCCGGCATACAGATCGATCTGCGGGCCATAAAAGAAGCCGATAGGAAGATACTTGTATCCTCCTGTAAGCTTAAAGGATCCATTGTTCACGTTTATCGTAGACTTGGCCGGCGAACCGGAGCTTTTCTTGAGCGACCCAAGCGAACGATCAATCTCCAATGCAGCGAAATACTCTCGAGTTATCCAGCCCTCAACTCGAAAATCAACCCCAAAAAGGTTTCCATTCATGCGATTCGCACCTCCAGGCGAAACGGTGTCAACGCTAGAATTAGAGCCAAGAAGAGCAATAGAAAGAATACCTAGAGATCCTGGGTTCTGAACCTCTTTCTTTTCCACATTTAAGCCTGAGTTCTCGTCTTCAGCTCTAAACTCCTCAAGACGTACCCAGTCCCCCCGCTCAAGCTTGATCTCAGCTCTATAAGACTTTATCTGACCCAGTGCCTGATTATCAGAAACGTTCATGACCCTCCCCTCGGCGAGGGGCTGGGTTTCCCAATCGACAACTTTCTTTAAAAGGGGGTGTTTCTTCTTTTGCATAAGACGCTTTACAATAAACTTCTGGCCAGGCTGAATAGGGTATCCCTTTCCAAGATCAAGAGTAATCTGATCTCCCAGTATCCCAGTAATCTTTGCATCATACGGTATCATCTTGGCGTACATTGCCAGCCAGTTTCCGACAGTCTCAGAAACCAGCTCTATGTCATCATTGGCGAGCTCTACGCGTTCGGAGAATAAAATATCCTCTCCCGTTTCTCCATAAACCGTTAACTCGGCGTCGATACCATTGAGTTCATTTTTCAAACTAACTAGAATGAGTGAGCCAACCTTTAACTTATCTGCAACTGCCGCAAGGACTTCTTTTGTTTTTAGATATCTTGGCAGATTCTCACGGTACTTTGAGAATACGCTTACCATCGCAGAATTTGATACGTAGGTGCACCAATTACTTCGACGTAATTCACGTTCTAGCTCTTCAAATACTTTATAACCGATGGCCCCACCAACGCTGTCAGTGACGGGTAGAAGTGTGCAACGTCGCATAGAGGATTGTGAAAGTACAGGTGTTGTTAAAGCTATTAGACAAAATAAAAAAACTATTTTCATATTATGGTTGGTAGCTCAGGTGGAAACTCGAGGGTAGAATTTTCTTTGATACTAGCTGTTGCGAGTGTTGAGGTCTCGTAAATATCAACAAGCATCCTTAATTCATTATTTTCTTCTCTTAAACGGCGCACCTGACACCGCAACTCCTCCAGCGCGAGTTTGGTCCTGAGGAGCTCTTCCTCTTCACGAAGCCGGAGCTTGTCAGTCGACGAGGCATAGATAAAGTATTTTCCATTTTCCTCTTTGTACTTCAGGATGTTATTCTTGATATGTCTTCGAATGGTAGAAATGGAGACATTCTTATATCGTGAATAGTCGTTGATGGATAACCAAACTCCTTCACTGGCGTTCATTAAGGCTCCTTTCGCGTTAACCTTAATGTTAAAGAATCCGATGAAGATGTGCAAAATCAAAACAGAAAGTTGAGCAGAAATGTCAGTCGATTTGAACGAACTTAAGAACAAAAAGATTGCATTGGTCCTCTCCGGAGGTGTAGTCAAGGCTGCGGCCTGGCACCTAGGAGTCACTCTCGCGCTGGAGGAGCTTGGCTTTTCTCTTAAAAGTAATAAAAACTCTTCCCCGGCCCAGGACCTTAACCAAAAGAGTCTCGAAATCGGTACCTACGTCGGTTCCTCCGCCGGTGCCCTGATCTGTGTCTACCTGGCCGCAGGCTACACACCACAAGATGTTATCCAGGCGACACTCGGAATAAAAGGCTCTCGCCTTCGGGGAATCACCTATAAGGACATGTTCTACATCAAGCGGCCTGAGCTCAAGGCGCCAAAGTCAGATCTTTATTATCCTCTGGATGGTTTTCCTTCCATCTTTAAGAATATTCTGAAACCCATAATTTCCCTTCCTGGTTTTTTTAGTACGGAGGGTGTTCGCAACTATCTTCTTACCCAGGTTATAGAGAAGGATTCGTTTGAGGATTTTGCGGCGGACCTATTTATTGTTGCTACTCAACTCGACCATTCCCGGAAGGTCATTTTCAGTAAGTATAACTACCCAAATCCATCCCACGACTCAACATCTGTTTACTACACGGGAACGAATGTTTCCTATGCCGCCGCTGCAAGTATGAGTGTACCGCCATTCTACTGCCCCTACCCAATCAGAAATCAGCATACCAATGGCATTGATTATTATATCGATGGAGAAATTCGTGAGACCCTCTCAACCCACGTTGCAGAAGATAATGGGTGTGAGGTTATTATAAGCTCCTGGACTCATACTCCCTATCACTTTCACGACGAGGTAGGATCGTTGGTAAATTATGGACTACCGCCAATCGCAATTCAGTCCATCTACCTTATGATCCAAAAAAAAATTATTGCTTCCCGAGCTGAACGGGCGAAAGCAGTCGACATCATCGACACCGTGAACGACTACATGAAGGTTGAAAAATTCACTCAAACACATAGACGAGAAATTATGGCCATCCTTCAACGGAAACTTAATATTAATCCAAAGGTTAAGCTGATTGATATTTTTCCAAATCACCATGATTATAAACTCTTTTTTGCGAATTCATTTTCTCTTAACTCAAAGGTTTCAGCACACGCAGTTGAAGCTGGATACAAGCGGACAATGCAGATCCTGAGTCCAAAGTGATCGCTCTTAAATACCTCGCACTCGCTTTAATTTTTGGTATATTTCTGACTTCATCTGATCCTTACTTTGGAACAGATCTCCTTACAAAACAACCACCTAAAGAGTCGATTACCGACGTTAGAGAACGGCCCTGGATGTCAACAGATGCCTTTCGTCCCTACCTTAATGACAAAGATAATAAGGTCTCTAATCTATTTGAGATCTCTCCTTTTTATTATCCTACGGTTCATTTCTGGTTTCTTATTTACACCCAATTTGAATCCACGTCGGTTGTATTACACGATAAAAACAATCTCTCTATCATCTATAAAGTACTTGATTTTTCCTCACTCAAACAAAAAAAAATTCCTAACAACACACTCTACATTCTCCAGCAAAAAATTTCACGGGAAAAACTTGAAGCCCTACGCAGAGACCTGAACCTACTTTCAATCGATCCGTTCTCACTCACAACTGAGTCTAAAAAAATTTTTCAAATGCTCTTGGCCGCGAAGGTAGCGGTGCCAATCGCTAGATCACCACGAATTCAGTTCTTCAGAAACCTAAGGGATAACATTCGAACACAGACAGGGCAGAAGAATTTTATCCATGACGGCATTGTTCGCTCTCTGCCTTATCAAAAATTCCTAGCGCGATATTTTGAAGCTCGCCATCTTCCTAAAGAATTACTCGCCATACCCTTCTTGGAATCGAGCTTTAACCCAAGAGCGCAATCAAAAGTTAACGCCCTTGGTATTTGGCAGTTCATGCCTCTCATATCGAGCTATTACGTTCCCAAAAGCACTAAAAACTTCGATTACCGTCAGAACGTTGGTGTGGCCTCCGTAGCGGCTAGCTTCCTTCTGTCAGATAATTTCAAAATTCTAAAATCCTGGGACCTTGCTGTTACCGCCTATAATTCAGGTACTCGCCATCTTCTTAAAACCAAGAGAGAACTTGGCAGAATTGTTACTCTTGAGGACGTGATACGTCACAGCGATTCACGTCACTTTGGATTTGCCTCCAAGAATTTTTACAGTGAGTTTCTTGCACTGGCGCACACTCTTGCCTATCAGGATGAACTTTTTCCATCACTTCACGCCTCCGATCGCTCAGATATCGACAAGGAACTGCGATTTTTCATGTCAAAATGTGGGATCAATTTGCAAAAAGAGCTCTCTTATCTTTTGATTGATGATGTATATTTTCATAATCACCATACCGATAGCACTAATGGAATAATCCCGAAAGGCTTCATCCTCACCTCAAAGATTCAACTCCCTACAAAATCATTCAAAGAATTACCCTTTGATATATTGCTGAAAACCAAGCCTAAGGAGTGGGAGCGAGCAATTGGAAATCAAAGTTGCTCAACAAGATAAGTATTTGGTGAGCAGTAACTCCCAAGGAACTGAACCGACCCGTCTTGATAGGTAATCTTAACGTTTATTTTTGCGTCTTTCCCATGTTCTTCTCCCCCTTGGCCCTCGCCCACAACAATAATCTTTTCACTCTTCGGTCCAGCCGAATCGTAGAACTTGCCATCTTTGTCGAGTATCTGGACATGCGTCTGGACAGATTGGCCAAGGGACTCAGGCGCTACATCAACCTTGGTCGCTTCTTTCGTTAGATTGACTTGAACTAGACAACGATTACCAAGACGTGAGCCTTCGAACTTTGAGAGTACGAAGCGCATGAAGTTTTCAGATGGGAGGGAAATTGTGCGCACATCTCTAAAGCCAACATATACGGGCTCTGACTGGTGGAGAAGCTCTAGGTATTGTCGTGTACCTAGGAGGTTTTTCGTAACATTAGTCTTGTAGGTATGATCGTTGAGTTTGGTAGATGTCTTGTCTTTGGCAAAAAGTTTGACATTATCTTCTGATATAATAACAGGTGTTTTTTCGCGGCCAAGCAGGTCTTCCTCAAGCAAAACTACCTGATCATTCTCCACTCTTTCGTAGAAATTCATCTCAAATGTTAACTCGTGTTCGTGAACATGAATGATCTTTGAAGTTACCGTTCCCTCAGTATCTTTATAACTCAAGAGGACATTACCCGCCTTAACCCCTACAAATAGCTGGTAAGCGTAGGTTTCTGCTGATGTAACTTTCAATTTTTCATCAAGTCTTATAACTTTTGAATATGGAACATCCAGAGCAACATCGACCGTCGATTGGTCTAGCTCTACAAGGACGATCCCCATAGGTCCTCGTGACTCATATGGCGCCAGTAATTCATTGAAGGTTTCGTCACTTACTAAAGGAATAGTAACTTCAGATGGTCCTGCTTCGAGAATAAGGTCAGTATTTGTCACAGCATGACCACGTTTTAAGATGGCGACTGTACGAATCATTTTCTCCTGGGAAAGTTTCTCCTCCATCAGGACTGATCCACTGTTGTAATCCGAGATGGCCTCAGCTAAGTCGTCTTGTGGACGAACTTCGAAGCCAACCGCTTCTGAAGAATTATTTAAATCAGTGCCGAGAGTGTGAATAGCCATTGAGGCAACCCAAACACTCCTTGTTTCCTCATTTTGCTTAGGCACAAATCCTGGATTGCTATCCGCATCAGAATTTTGAGTACCCTGACTATTCACCACAACCTTGGGAGCAGAGTTTGGTGTCTTTTTCATGGTATGAAGTTTGAAATTTTCATCTCTTGATGTCGCTCCCTGGTAAGCGATATCTTGAATAGTCACCACCTCTGGTTTCGGTACCGTCAGCTTTGCTTTAGCCTTTTGATCTTTTGAATAGTCACTAGGCAGAAGTTCATTGACCGCAAATTCTTCCACAGTGATATCCACACTCTTAGATCTATCCACATCATCAGTTGTAGACTCACTTTGATGACTTGCATCTGAACTCACGGTAGAATCTTGTACAGGCGTTGAGGCCGTCTCTTTGGAGTACTCAAAAAACTCTGGCTCTTCAGAGGATGCCTGTTTCGTTACAATCTCATCCTCAAGATGTGGATTGCTTGTCTCTACTTTTGCAATTTCAAGCACAGGAACTTTGTATAAGGAAGCGAGGTTTACTGCAAACTCATGATCAAAGAATATTGGTTTTACTGTAACAGGTTCAGTGAAAGATAGTTCGTTGGCCAATACGGCAGTATGCACTTCGATTGGGGCATGAAGACTTTTTTTCTTTGCAACTGTAATTGCTAATCTCTTTCTAGGTGCCTCATCCAAGTGGGGAATATTTTCAAATTTTTGTACAGGCGCTGGAATACTGAAAGATGTTATTGAATAGGTGGTTGTGGAAAAAATGTTGAAGAATTCAGAGGAAATTTCGATAGTTGAGTTTTTGGGAGATAATGACCGAACTGCCATCGTGCCTACCGCAAGGTAGGCCACCGCCGTAAGAAGAGCATAAGTACGTATCAATAAGAACGACATATATACTTCTATTCTAAATGATGATGGCCTATTTTACGGAGGGGGAAAAAGTGCCTACGATGATTTTGTGGCTAACCAGATTGACTCATTTGAATGATATTTGACTAGTCACTGCTCTTGGAAAGAAGCACTTCGATCTAGATTTTTTTTCTTCATACATCTCAGATCGGTTGGAAGATAGTCGACCATCTTTTCGGTGCAGTGGTAAACAACGCCTTTGCAAGATATCGCGTGGGCCTGATAACCTGTGAGTTGGTCACCACGTTTTATCACCTTAAGGTCCCTCGGATGGCACCCGACATGGGCGGTAAAACGCTTTTCCCAGGTGGAGCAGGATGTGAGTAAAATAAACAATGTAAAGAATCTCATCAGCTTGCGCTTCGGCGGACTAATGGTAAGACTTAAATTTTCACGCAAAAAAAGCCTCTTTCGAGGCTCTTTTATTACTTAAGATTAGCGAGGCGCAGTCTGAGCTCTGCTCGCTCGAGTTTTCTTCGAAATTTAATCAAATCAACATCGGTCAGGTTTTCTTTGCCCGAAAGTCTATCGATGGCCTTGGCCTTTGCCGATTTTGCCCGTGCCTGATCAATATCTTCAGCACTCTCTGAAGTGAATGAAAGGATCGTAACAGTGTCCTTAAGTACTCGACACAAACCAGCAGTAACAGAAAAATGCCGAGCACCCATTGCAGTCTTTACGATCAATACTCCAGTAGAAAGCTCGGTTAAAATGTGAGTATGGTCTGGAAGAATATTTATCTCTCCCCGTATCGTAGGAATCACAATGTCATTACACTCTAGATTTTTAATCACCACCCCTTTAGGGGTGAAGAGATTAAGCTTAAAGGCTGAAGCCATAATTACTTCCCTTCAGATAGTTTCTTAGCTTTCTCGTAAACCATCTCGAGACCACCAACCAAATAGAAGGCTTGCTCAGGGAGATGATCAACTTCACCTGCAAGAACGGCCTTAAAGCCCTTGATTGTATCTTCGATCTTAACAAACTGGCCTGGGATACCGGTAAACTGCTCTGCAACGAAAAAAGGTTGAGAAAGAAACTTCTGGATTTTCCTAGCGCGAGCGACCAGCTTTCTGTCTTCTTCCGATAACTCATCCATGCCAAGGATTGCGATAATATCCTGTAGTTCTTTATACTTTTGAAGAACTGACTGAACCTGGCGTGCAATTGCGTAATGCTCAGTACCTACAACGTCCGGCGACAAAATCGTCGATGAAGAAGAAAGAGGATCTACTGCAGGGTAAATCCCAAGCTCTGCAATCTGACGTGAAAGCTCAGTTGTTGCATCAAGGTGGGCGAAGGTTGTGGCCGGGGCCGGATCTGTATAGTCATCCGCTGGAACATAGACTGCCTGGATAGACGTAATAGATCCGTCCTTGGTCGATGTAATCCTCTCCTGCATTGCACCCATTTCTGTAGACAGGGTTGGCTGGTATCCAACAGCTGAAGGAATTCGCCCGAGAAGTGCAGATACTTCAGATCCGGCTTGAGTGAAGCGGAAGATATTATCGACGAAGAACAGAACGTCTTGCTTCTCTTCATCACGGAAATATTCAGCAATTGATAGACCGGTCAGGGCAACACGTGCACGAGCTCCAGGGGGCTCATTCATTTGTCCATATACCAAAGCCGTTTTATCAATAACTCCAGAGTCTTTCATCTCGTGATAAAGGTCGTTTCCTTCACGTGTTCGCTCGCCGACTCCAGCAAAGACGGAAAATCCTCCATGTTGAGTAGCAATGTTATTAATAAGTTCCATAATTAGAACTGTCTTGCCAACGCCTGCACCACCAAAGAGGCCAATCTTTCCGCCCTTAAGATAAGGAGCGAGTAGGTCAATGACTTTGATCCCAGTAAAGAATGCTTCTTTCTTGGTAGACTGGTTTGCAAATTTTGGAGCTTCCCTATGGATGGAATAACTTTTTTTAGTAGTAAGCGGTCCTGCTTCATCAACAGGCTCACCAATAACGTTGATGATCCGACCTAGGCACTCACGGCCGACAGGCGCCTGAATAGGTGCCCCAGTATCTCTGACATTCAATCCCCGCGCGAGTCCTTCAGTTGCATCCATTGCAATGCAACGAACCATGTTATTCCCGAGGTGGGAAGCCACTTCTACAGTTAGATTCTCTTCGCCGCCTGCAAGAGTTTTGTTTGTAATCTTTAAGGCGTTGTAAAGCGATGGTAGTTTTCCATTAGGAAACTCTACATCGATTACTGGGCCCATGACTTGACGAATAACGCCAGTATTTTCCATAAGAATAGCTCCTTAACCGTTGAGTGATTCAGCACCAGAAACGACTTCGATTAGCTCCGTCGTAATTCTTGCCTGTCTCAACTTATTCATTTTTAATGTTAACTTCTTTACCATTTCTTTACAGTTCTTCGAGGCATTCTCCATTGCATTCATTCTTGATCCATGTTCTGAAGCAATCGCATCTAGAACGCAAGTATAGACCGTCGTCAAATAAACCTCTGGTATAAGCGTATCTAAAATTTGCTCTGCAGTTGGTTCATACTTGAAGTCATAGGGGTACTTGGCCTTTATCGCTTCCTTCGTTTCGGGTGACACCTGCATCGGCAAAAGCTGTCGAATCTTGGTGTCGAATGCGATAGCAGAAATGAACGAGTTGTATGCAACATAGATCTTTCCGACTTCACCGGTTAGGAACATTGCTCCAATCTCTTCAGCAGCCTTACGAATTTCTTCGTAGCTTGGGTCAGCCTTGGCGAATGTGAAAGTTTTGCCAGAGTTAACCTCACGCAGTATGAGATCGCGAACTTTTTTTCCTATGAAGAAGAATTTTAAGTCCTCGTCCTTATTCTCGCTGATAAATCTTCTGACCGTTTTTGCGAGCATCGTATTATAGCCACCACAAAGTCCTTTATCAGATGAGATAACCAGCACCACCGATTTACCGTTTTCCCTCGGCTTGAAGTACTCATTCGTGTAGTTCGTGGCCAGGGCCGAAACTGTTCTTACAGTTTCTTCAAGCTCTGATGAGTATGGGCGTAGACCTAAGATTCGAACCTGGGCCTTGTTAAGCTTTGAAGCAGAGACAAGTTTCATGGCCTTCGTGATCTTTAAAGTACCTTTGGTGCTTTTGATCTTTTTCTTAAGGTCTTTTATGTTTGCCATGGTTTTGGATCCTTACCTTATGCCTTGTAATTGGCGACGAAGGTCTTAATGATGTCAACGAGTTTTGCCTCATGCTCGGCAGACATCTGCTTCTCAGCACGCATCGCGTTCATCATGTCGGCATGTCGAGTATTCAGCATGCCTAATAGTTCAGTCTCTACCTGTCCAATTTTCGATACAGGAACTTGGTCGAAGAATCCCTTAGTAGCAGCAAAGATAGAAATGGATTGATCGATTACATCCATAGGTGAGTACTGTGACTGTTTTAGGAGCTCGACTAGACGTGAACCCCTGTTGAGCTGCCTTTGAGTTGCCTCATCGAGGTCGGACCCGAACTGAGCAAAAGCAGCAAGCTCTCTGTACTGAGCGAGGTCAAGTCGGAGCGTACCTGCAACTTTTTTCATTGCCTTAATCTGTGCTGAACCACCGACACGCGACACGGACAGACCCACGTTTACTGCCGGCCGAATACCCGAGTTGAAGAGGTCAGACTCAAGATAGATTTGTCCGTCAGTGATAGAAATAACGTTCGTTGGAATGTAGGCAGAAACGTCGCCCTCTTGGGTTTCGATGATAGGTAGTGCAGTAAGAGAGCCTGCACCGAGAGCATCAGATAATTTAGAAGCACGCTCAAGAAGTCTTGAATGGATATAGAATACATCCCCTGGAAAGGCTTCCCGTCCAGGTGGGCGACGAAGAAGGAGTGAGAGCTGACGGTAAGCCTGAGATTGTTTAGTTAGATCGTCGTAGATGATAAGAGCATGTTTGCCCGAGTCTCGATAAAACTCACCCATCGTGCAACCCGTATAAGGTGCGAGGTATTGAAGAGGTGCCGAGTGTGAAGCTGTTGCGGAAACGATGATAGTATAATTTAGAGCCCCTGATTCGAGAAGCTTCTGATAAACTTGACGAACTGTTGACTGCTTTTGGCCAATTGCAACGTAGATACAAACTACGTCTTTACCTTTTTGGTTTATTATGGTGTCAACTGCAACAGCAGTTTTACCGGTTTTACGGTCACCGATAATAAGTTCGCGCTGCCCACGCCCGATGGGAATCATAGCATCGATTGCCTTAATGCCAGTTTGCATTGGCTCGTGAACAGACTTACGGGCAATAATACCAGGAGCTTTAATTTCAACGTTTCGGTATTCAGTTGCCTTGATTTCTCCCTGACCATCAATTGGCTCACCAATCGCATTAACTACGCGACCAAGAAGAGCATTTCCGACAGGAACAGAAACGATTTTTTCCGTACGCTTAACTGTTGATCCCTCTTTAATTGATTCGTCATTCCCGAGAACAACGATACCAACGTTGTTGGCTTCCAGATTCAAAACCATACCTTTAACGCCGCCGTCAAATTCAACTAGTTCGCCTGCGAGGACGTTCTTGAGGCCGAAAACACGTGCAACACCGTCACCAATCGTGAGTACGGTTCCAATTTCGTTCATTTGAAGACGAGATTCAAAGTTCGCAATCCGATCTTTGATGATTCCTGTGATTTCTTCAGGTCTGATTGATGTGCTCATCTAAAATCCTTCCCTTTTTGGGTTTTATTATTCGCTAAGAATTGATTGTTTAAAATGTTCGAGCTGGTTGTCGAGGGAGGCGTCGAGCTGGAGATCCTCGACGGTGACCTTATATCCAGCAGAAAGCTTTTTATTTTGAACATAGTCGAGGTGAGGGTCGCGTCCAAATTTGTTCTTCAGGAAAGTTTCGATTTTGTCTTTGAACACAGGATCAATAACTGATTCTGTTCCCTCGATCGTTCCCTTCATGAAGCCCTTGCGCTCATCATCCATAACAATCACTTCTTTAATTATCAACGGAAGAATACCTATACGCTTTTCATCAATAAGGTATTTGATAGTCTCGGTGGTGATTGGTGAAAGTCCTAATTTGGCAGCAACGTCCATGAAAACAATTTTCTTCTCCTCCATTGTAAAGAGCTCAAGAAAAAGTACGTTCTCCAGTTCATTAGACTTATTGATGACCTCTGTTAGTTTCGTAAGCTCGTCCGCTATGAGCACATTTTTCTCGTCTCCCAACTCCAACAGAGATTTAGCGTAGACTCGAGCTACTGACTTTTCTTTCATTTATTATAACCCCTGCAAAAGATTCGATGAAACTTTTGACTGATACTCTTTATTTGTTTTGATCGTAGACTTTGTCTTGCTTATCACACGGTTCAGGAGTTCACTATTGAGTTCATCCATGAGCGCTTTCTTGTCTGCTTGGATTTTGGAGTTTGCGTCAGTCTTCAACTTTTGTGTCTTATCGTCAGTTTCTCTTGATAGATTTTTTTCGTAAATTCCAACATCTGCTTCGGCCTGTTGATGAATCGTGTTCATCTCGTTTTGCAAGTTTGCCAATTTGCGTGACTCACCCTCTATCATCATTTGTGCTTCTTTTGCCTTAAGACTAGCTCTCTCCAACGTATTTGCAACCTCCTCAGCCTTCCCTGCAAAATAGGAGTGAAGTGGGCCCTTCAGTTTCCAGGCAAGCACTCCGAGAAGAATCATAACGTTAATCGCAGGCGCCACAAGGTCAGTCACTGAAGCATGGTGTGCTTCACCATTTGCTGCTCCAGATGCATAGGTTTTAGTGGCCGACAGTATGATAACAGCAAGAGTGGGCGCTAAACGCATAGTCATCCTTATTGAAGAATCTTTTGAACCAATGAATTTGAAAGCGAGTCGGCTTCGGACAGGTACTTCTCTTTGCTGCTTTCGATCTCTTTTTTGAATTCGTTTCTCGATTGATCCACATAAGCATTCACTTCTTTCTCTGTCTGCTTATACTGATCTGTATACTTTTGGTTAAGCTTTTGCTTCTTCTCTGTCGAAATCTTGAGGGCACCCCGATTAGCCTCATCGATCTTAGTCTTGTACTGAAGCTGCATCTTCTGGACTTTCTCTATTGTTTCATCTGCAGAGTTTTCCAGTTTAACAGTCTTCTCTTCGCGCGTTTCGATGACTTCCTGGAGTTTTCCAAGAAATAAAAATTGAGCGATGATGAAGGCAAGAAGAATAATTATGAACTGTGGTACAAGCGAGGAATCAACACCCAACTGAGTGAAGATGGCCGTAAATGTTTCCATGAGTTGAGCCTTAAATATGAAGCTTATTGTTTTTGCTATAATTTTTTAAGCTTCAATGGGGTTTCCGTCAAGGAGTTTGGGGCCTTATTTTTTGTCCTTCATCTTAGTTATACCGTGGAAAATTACCCCTTCCTCGACAATCAGACTTGGACTTGTAACTGTCCCCTCAAACCGCGCGGGGCGTCTTATTTCAACCCTCGAGGATGCCTTTACGGTACCTTTTACAGAGCCCGATATAATCACGATATTGGCATTTATGTCAGCGTTTATCACAGCACCTTCCGAAATGATTAGTGTATCATTCGAGAAGATACTGCCATTTACATATCCAGCAATTCTAACAGTTCCACTAAATGAAAGGTTTCCTTCAAACTTACAGCCTTCCTCAATAATGGCGCAAATATCACTCTTTCTCGCCAAAAGCCCTCCATGGACAAGCCAATTAGTCCTACTTCATTAGATAAGAAAATATATCATTAAATTCGGCCTCGTTGCTGAATTTAATCGTGATGGCACCGGCGCCATGCTTTTTCGCTTTGACGTCAAAGTGATAGCCAGTCTTCTGTTCGAGCTTGTTCTTTAATTGTGTGTATTGCTCGGTTAAGAACTTATTTTCTCCACTCATTTTGGTTGAGGCTTTCTTGGATTTCTTTGCCAGCTCCTCGAGTTCCCGAACAGATAGCCCATTCGCTATGACATCATTCGCAAGACGTTTAACCGTTTCATCATCATTAATTCCAACGAGGATTTTTGCGTGTCCAAAAGAAAGATAGTCCTTTTGAAGCGAAACAATTACGTCCTTTGGCAATTTTAATATTCGAAGGTAATTAGCGACAGTAGAGCGTTCTTTACCAATCTTTTTTGCAACTTCTTCCTGGGTCAATTCGAACTCGTTCATTAACTGAAAATAGGCTAGCGCTTCCTCAACACAGTTGAGATCTGACCGCTGCACATTTTCGATGATCGACATTACGAGAACGTCTCTTTTCGTTGCACGCTTAACAATCACCGGGACCTTGGTTAATCCCGCTAGCCTAGATGCTCGATAACGCCTTTCTCCTGCAACAATCTCAAAAATTCCGTCTTTCTCCACAACAAGAATTGGTTGGATCACGCCATTTTCTTTTATCGATTCGGCGAGTTCAAGAAGCTCTTTTTCTTTGAAGATTTTTCTTGGCTGAGCTTTGTTGGCAACTATTTTATCTACATCAACAAGCATCGGCTGAGTTTCGATATTCCCTTGTTGGACTTTGGAAATAGTAGTTTTAGTCGAGTTTGGTTCTATGGGGGCAGAGAAATCTTGATTTTCTGTATACGCCCCTGGGTTATTTCCTAGAAGAGCGGCCATTCCGCGCCCAAGTTGTGGCTTATTTTTTTGCATAAGTCGGTCTCCTAGGACTGGATTTGGTAATCTTCAAATTTAGGTATTGCTTGAGTCAGAGGCATTTTAACCTGGATAGAATCAGGCTTCTTCTCTGACTTTAAGATAATCTCGCGTGCGAGAGATAGATAAGCCTCACTTCCTTTAGAAGTGATATCGTAAAGTATGATCGGCTTTCCAAAAGAGGTACATTCGGAGAGCTTAACGTTCCTTGGAATTATTGTCTTAAGAATATCATCTTTAAAGTGTGTCATAAGGTCGTTTGCAACTAGTTTGCAGAGGTTGTTTCTAGAGTCATACATAGTTAAAAGTATGCCCTCTAAGCTAAGCTTCGGGTTCAGTGAAGCCCTGATCAAGCGAACTGTATTCAGGAGTTGCGATAAGCCTTCCATTGCCAAATATTCTGTTTGCATGGGGACCAGATAAGAATGTGCAGCAGTGAAGGCATTAACAGTAAGGAGATTTAATGAAGGTGCGCAGTCGATTATGATGTAATCGTACTTGCTATGCAAAGCCTCAAGCGAAACCTTAAGTTTAGATTCTCGAGCAAACATATGGACCAATTCTAGCTCGGCTCCAACAAGGTCGTTATTGGATGGACATAAATCTAAGAGGGGAAGTTCTGTTTTATAAATACAACTGTCATAGCTCTCCTCATTTATAAGAGCATGGTAGATGTTTGCCTTAGAAAATGTCTCTTTGTCGATCCCGAGGCATGAGCTGGCATTACCTTGAGGATCTAAATCAATAAGTAACGTCCTCTTTTCTGCCGCGGCGAGGCATGCGCTTAAGTTGACTGATGTTGTCGTCTTTCCTACGCCACCCTTCTGATTTGCGACAGCAATGATTTTAGCCATTTAGATCCTCATTAAGTGAATATTAAGAGCTCTATTTTTAAAGATATTGGGATAGTTTGACAAGGTTTTTAGATGTTCCACGTGGAACATTCTGGGCCTGAAATGAGACCAGGAATCTTTTCTGTGTTCCAGGAACATCAATCTCTTCATTCATGAGATAACTCCATTCTGGTTCAAGATCTTTGAGGTCGGGGCCCTCTAATTCCAGAAAGCTGGGCCCTTTATAAAAGAATACGGAGACGTCATCCGTAGTCCTATTAATACAGGGCAAATAGTCCTTCGCCGTACCAACGGCTTTAAGTGTGATCGTTGAAGGCCTGTCAAATAGAAACTCTTCGATCCTTGAGTGGACAAGCTTTACATTCTCTAGCCCTAGCTCTTTGGCAAGCAACGTTACAGCGTCCACCTTTTTCCTTTTAGACTCAACTCCTACAAACTTTATATTAGGCAAGAGCTTCGCAAGAGGTAATATTGGGAACCCGCCCCCGAATCCAACATCAACAACAACTCCCCTCTTCTGAACGTGGTTTTTGAATAAATCGGATTGTAGATATGGATTTATAGAGTCGAGGATCTGCTTATGAAAAAACTCGTCCTGATCAAGAATATTAGTGAGATTCAAACCACGAAGCTGAGTTTTGAGTATCTGCAGGTAACGAATAGAGAAGTCCAGCATTAAAGCGCCTTAGCCGCAACAACCGCTAAAGTAGCAGGGCGAATGCCATCGATAAGTTTTAATTGGCCGAATGTTTCAGGTTTGATCCGCGCAATACGCTGTCTACATTCAAATGATACATTGCCTGAAGAACTGATTGTTTCCCAATTTATCTTCATCCCATCTAGTTTTCGAACTTTTAAGAGGTGGTCATCAGAACGCTTAATATAACCATCATACTTTTTGGAAATCGCAACGGTTCTGATTAAGTCGTAATCAATCGCTAAACCATAAAATAGAAGTATTTCCTGCAATGTTGTTATTGGATTAAGCCAGGCCTGGCGCAAAAGCTCTGCTACGCTCATCCTTTTAGATAGCTGCTGAGTCGGTTCAATACCAGCGAGCCGTGCCATGATTATAGATGATTCGGGAATCATGGTCTCGTCACAAAAAGAGCCCAAGACTTCAACAGACAAGACAAAATTCGCAATATACTGATCAAGTGGCAATTCGAGTCCCATCTTGGTCCTATAGGGCCACATTCGAATTAATGAATTGTCCTCTCTGATATAAAGCCGATTCTCTGATCGAGCAGTAAACAATCTATAGGGCTCGTCTCGAGTATTTGAAGTTAAATCTTCTATCATTACCCCTATGTATGAATCATGCCTACTCAAAATTAAAGGTTCTTTGCCCAGTGAAGAAAGCGCAGCGTTTACCCCTGCAACGATTCCTTGTCCGGCAGCTTCTTCATATCCAGAGGTACCATTTACCTGGCCAGCAAAATAAAGGCCGGGAATGGTTTTATGCTCAAGAGTTAGCCCTAAAAACGTGGTGTCTACAACATCGTACTCAACAGCATAACCATAAACTTCAATTACGGCGTTCTCAAGCCCTTGAATTGATCGCACATATTTCGTTTGAATATCCATAGGGAGAGAAGATGAGATGCCAGAAGGATAAACTGTGTCTAAGTCGATACCCTCCGGTTCGATAAAAACATGATGAATGTGTTTGTCTGGGTATCTATGAGCTTTGTCTTCAATTGACGGACAATATCTCGCACCTACCGCTGTGATTTGGCCATTAAACATAGGGCTGCGTTCGCGGTTAGTACGAATAATATCCATTGTGGATTGGTTTGTTTTAGCAAGATAGCATGAGATCTGTTTGGCCATACGAGCAAAACCTAAATGCATACAATGAAAGTTTCGCACATCTGGATCAGAAGGTTGTTCCTCCAAAACCGAATAATCAATACTATTCTTGTTAAGACGAGGTGGTGTTCCAGTTTTGAACCGATTTGAACAAGTCTTTACCCCTGAGAAAAGATCATTAAGCCCAACAGATTGATCACAACCAAATCGACCCCCGTTAGCTTGCTGAGATCCAGTATGAAGACGTCCGTTTAAAAATGTGCCAACAGTAACCACGAGTTTCTTTGCACTATATAAAGCATTAGCATAAACCTCAAAGATGCCAGCACTATTAGTCGTTACCCTTAATGCCTTTTGTCGGATGATATCGATGTTTGGCACCGATCCGATAAGCAACTCTGCTTCTCGACTGTACAGATCTTTGTCAATCTGAACCCTCGATGACTGAACAGCAAAACCCTTAGACTCATTAAGGGTTCTAAACTGAATTCCTGCCTTATCGGCAAGTAATCCCATGATACCGCCGAGAGCATCGATCTCCCGAACGACCTGGCCTTTACCAACACCCCCTACGGACGGATTGCACGGGGCTGATCCAAGAGCAATACCTGGCATCGTGATAATCCCTACCCTGAGATTAAACTGGCTTGCTATATAGGCAGCCTCGATACCAGCATGGCCACCACCTAAGACTAGAACGTCATACATAATGTGAATTTCCCGAAAATGTTCCACGTGGAACAAATCCTACTTCCCAATACAGAAATTTGAGAAAATAGAGTTTAGAACTTGATCCGGAGAAACTATACCCAGTAGCTCTGAAACGCAATGTCCCAAAGAATTTAATTCCTGTGACAGAATGGCTACATCCGTCTCGCGGCTCGCAAGTGATTGATATTCCATGAGCTTCCCGTTCGCCGAAAGGATAAGATGTTTATGCCGACTCAAAAGAATAGGCTTGGACTCGGTTGCAAGTAAATATTTATTATTTATGGTGTCGCGTAGCAGAGAATCGAGTTCGTTACCTGGGTTACAAAAATCAGCTGCCCCTGTAGGACCAAGCCAAGAAAAAGAGCTTAGAACTGCGGCTCGGGCCCGTTCAAAATCAGGAAGGTCACAGTGGGTGAACAAGATCATGTCGAACATGTAAGACGAGAAAAAATTAAAGCTATCGTCGATTTCGAAAGGATTAATGAGAAGGATAGAAAAAAAACCCTCAGTCAGTTTTTGCTTAGAACGCTGGACACCCTCATTCTCTATAAGATCAGTAGACTCGCGTATACCTGCGGTATCAACCAACCGGTATTTGACACCGTCGATAACTAGATTCTCGCTAATGAAATCCCTTGTAGTGCCGGCCCTAGGAGAAACTATGGCTCTATCATCAGAAAGTAAAAAATTAAAAAGTGTACTTTTACCTGCGTTCGGAAGACCCGTTATGACAACTTCCGGACGTAATAAGTTATGGTCCATAGGTAGGACACGTTTCACCAGTGATAAGAACTTGAATGACAAGCGCTCGAGGCTACTGAAGAAGTACTGCCTCGCGGCATCCTCCCCAATGTCTTCAGAAAAATCAATCATGAGCTCAAGAGAGGATTTATGAATAAGGAAGAGATCGAACAACTCTTGATAAGCCTCATGTAGATTACCAGAAAGTAGCGAAAGCCCTTGATCAAGAGCGAAAGTAGAATTGGCATTCAGGAATAAATCAAGGCCCTCAACCTGTGAGAGAGTCAATTTTTTATTTCTGAGTGCCCGATAAGTAAACTCGCCAGGCTGTGCTACTCGGCAACCGCCGTGTGAAGTGAACAATTGTAGAATTCGCTCGATATTGAGTGTATTTCCATGAACTGAGATCTCGAGAATATTCTCGCCGTTATAGCTACGAGGTCCTTCGAAATAAGTGAGGCAGACATCATCTAAAAACTGCCCCTGTAGGACCAGTTTTGTATAATACACCCTACGTGGTTCTATAGGACCACAGAGATCTAAACGAAAGAAGCTAGAGTAAAAAGAAAGACTTTTAAAACCAGAAATCCTGATAACTGATATGGCTGCGTTTGTTTGAGCACCAGTGCTACAAGCAACGATAGGGTCATCAGAATAGAGAAAGTTCATACAACAACAGGGGTGTTTTTGTTCTTTGAATTAAATACGACAGTTTGCTGAAGAATACCGAATGCCGTAGAGACAAAAATATAAAGAGAAAGACCACTTGGAAGATCTTTCATAATTATCCCAAAAATCAGAGGCATAAATAACATAACTTTCTTCTGAACAGGATCAGTAATGGTATTTGGAGTCATCTTCTGCTGAAGAAACATAGCAAGTGTCATAAGCACGGGAAGGACATAATAAGGATCTTTGTTCGAGAGATCATGAATCCAAAGCATAAAAGGAGCATCTACTAATTCCACAGCAGAGTGTAGGACCTTATAAAATGCAAAAAAGACAGGCATCTGAAGGAGCAATGGGAGACAGCCGCCAATAGGATTTGCCCCAGACTTCTTAAAGAGGTCCATAGACTCTTTTTGCATTCTCTGAGGATCATCTTTGAACTTCTCGCGGAGTTTTGTGAGTTCTGGCTGAATAAGCTGAAGCTTCTTCATAGAAACGAAAGACTTGTACTGAAGCGGAAAAGTGATTATGCGAACTAATAGTGTAAGGAGAATTATTGAGACGCCATAGTTTGGCAAGAAGGTATAAAAGAACTGGAGACCCTTAAGAATCCAAACAGCAAAGAAGCCCCAAATCCCAAAATCAACAGCATTATTAAGATTATTACCGAGAGTGGAAAGATAATTATACTCTTTCTTAACGTACACTAGGTTGTAGCTCAGCTGTGTAGTTTGTTTGTTAGAAAAAATGGCAAAAGTACCATCCGGAGAGCTCTTGAAAAGTAAATCCTGGGGATTATCAAAATAGGTCGCAAACAAGTGATAATTAAAATCAATACCGGCCCATTTAATAGCACGGTCACCACTTTCATCATCACCAACTGAAGTGTGGTTAAGTTCATCAGTAAAATAGGAAAAAAATCGCTCTTGACCATTCTCAAGCTTCTTAACTTCGGACTTATAGATAAACCGGTACTTAAAAAGCTTCGAAGAAGAAAGGTTAAAATTAGCTGATCCATTCTGTGATAGTGAAGGGATTACAGACAAATCATTTTCAGAATTAAAATACCTATTTGACGGTGCCATATGAACAAATCTGAGTTGGCGAAAACCGTTTCCAAAATCAAACTCCATGCGTAAAGGATGAGAAGCTTCAACCGTATTGCGAAAACTGAAAGCCGCTTGGACATTTGACATGTCGATGACAGATAAGGAGTTATCAAAAACTAAAGAGACACCTCTGTCTTGTAGCGAGAAGGTTTCGACAGCAGGTGGTTCTATGGGGGCAGTATCAGTACCTATTTCTGGTTTTGAAATGCTGGAAACCGGAGCGATTTGGGCAACTGAATCAGATGGTCCTACAGGGGCAACTTCCGATTTTTGAGGGCTAA
>JAIYDC010000067.1 GCA_027487685.1 Pseudomonadota bacterium
ACGGGCCGTGAGCTCAGACGTTGAGGTGGCCCTTGATGAGCTCAAGCTCCCAGAGGGAGTTCAACTCACGAAGCTCTACTCTCGTGGGTTTCTCGTGAACACCACACTAAAAACCGTTATCAAGAGCCTCGCCGAAGGGGCAGTGCTGGTGATCCTGGTCCTCTTGGTCCTATTGGGTCATTTTCGCGCGGCCATGATTGTCTGTGTGGTTATTCCTCTTTCCATGCTGGGAACCACTCTTGGTATGCGTGGCCTCGATATCTCGGGCAATCTAATGAGTCTTGGGGCGATCGACTTTGGGCTCGTTGTTGACGGAGCGGTGGTTCTCGTCGAAACCCTTATTGCGGGGTTCTATTCTCTCTCCAAAGAGGAACGGGCGCGCTTAACTAAGGACGAGATTGTATTTACTAAGGCCCGTGCCGTGATGCGGCCCGTGGTCTTTGGACTCTTCCTCATCATGCTCGTTTATCTTCCGATTCTCCTCCTCCAAGGGATCGAGGGGAAAATGTTCCGTCCTATGGCCTATACGGTTCTTTTGACTCTTGGCTGGTCGATGCTTTTTACGATCTTCCTTATCCCGGTTCTCGTTGCGAAGTTTATCCGGTTGCCCGAAGTTAAAGAAAATGATCACTCTGATCACGATACATGGATTTTCCGAAAGCTTCGAGGGGCCTATGCACCAATCTTGCGTTACTCATTAGATATCCCTAAGTTTCTTCTTGCCGGTGGCCTTGTTCTTTTGGTCCTTGCTACCGGGACTTTCCTCCAGCTCGGTGCCGATTTTATTCCCCAGCTTGATGAGGGAGACCTCGTGATCAACGTCACTAGAAACTCCAGAGTCTCTCTGGAGGAGGCCCTTCGCCAACAGACGTCCGTGGAAGCGGCGATTCGCGACTTTCCCGAGATCGACCAGGTCTTTTCTCGGCTTGGTACCCCTGAGTCTGCGACTGACCCCATGGGTGTTCATTTGACGGACATGTTCCTTATTTTAAATAAGGACCGCGAGTCTTGGCGGTTTAAGTCTAAAGATGAACTCTTTATGGCCTTAAAGTCGCGGATCGAGGGTCTGGGGTTCGAGCAGGAACTGAGCTCGACTCAGCCCATTGAGATGCGCTTTAACGAAATGCTGGAGGGCTCCCGTGCCGACG
The DNA here is from genome assembly GCA_027487685.1 of Pseudomonadota bacterium. Classification (GTDB taxonomy): domain Bacteria; phylum Bdellovibrionota; class Bacteriovoracia; order Bacteriovoracales; family Bacteriovoracaceae; genus Peredibacter. Next base: position 1,149 of record JAIYDC010000067.1, read on the forward strand.
TATCTCTTCGGGTTCAAGGGCCTGAACTGGCGTACTTGATGGAGATTATGGCACTTCTTGAGGAGAAATTGGGAAGTGTCCCTGGCCTTGAAGGTGTAGAACTCGATCCATTGACCGCTTTGCGGAAGAGTCGAGTCATTGACGTGAGGCCTGATTTTACCAAACTCGCCCAGCTCGGGATTTCTTTAGAAGAGTTTAACCATACGATCGTGAGTTTTATGCGCGGGACTCGTGTCGGTGGATGGGTGGCCGGGACTCGGAAGTACCCGATCGTGATTCACCTCTCGGAAGATTTTCGCCACGATCTCGCCAACATCCGCTCCCTCCCAGTCCGACTTCCTGAAACGGGTTCTGTTCCGTTGGCATCAATCGCACGGATTGAGCTTGTTGATCAAGTTACAACTATCGCTCGCAACTGGGGCGAGCGCTACGCTGCCCTTTCATTGAATATTGCGAATCGGGATACGATGGGTTTTGTGAACGATGTGAAAAAAATTGTCGCTGAGACTCCGGTTAAGCCTGGCCATCGGCTTCATTTGGGAGGCCAGTTCAATAATCTCGAGCGTGCCAAGGGGCGACTCCTGGTGATTATTCCTTTGACTCTTCTTTTAATCCTTTTCATCCTGTGGCGTGAATTTGCTTCGATCAAAGACGCCCTCATTATCTTTCTCTGTGTCCCTTTCGCTGCCTTTGGAGGGGTCTTCGCTCTTTACCTGAGAGATATTCACCTCTCACTTTCAGCAGCGGTGGGCTTCATCGCCTTGATCGGCATTGCACTCCTAAACGGCATTGTCCTTCTGACTATCTTCCGACAGCTCGCACCCTTCCATCCTACCCTCCGGGAGACGGTTATTGAAGGCACCCTCTCAAGACTGCGGCCGGTAGTGATGACAGCACTTGTGGCATCCCTGGGCTTTATTCCGATGGCCCTCAACACTGGCCTTGGGTCAGAAGTTCAAAGGCCCCTAGCGACAGTCGTCATAGGAGGAATCCTCTTCTCAACCGTCCTGACGTTGGTGTTCTTACCTTCTATGTATCTCTGGCTGAGGAGTTCCTCGGATCGAGAGTGATTGTCGTGTGAGCGAGGCTGAGTTTCCGTTCTCTAAGAATACTCATGACTTTCGTGGCCACGGCATCGTTGATCTGGTAGCGAGTTCCATAATCGTGAAGTGAGTAGAAGAGCTTGATTGTCATCCACGATTCCGTGACCTCGGTCACGAGGGTCGTAGGCCCGGGGTCTGCCATAATCCCTGGGAATCCCTTCGCACCTTCGAGAAGAGCGGCCTTGGCCTCATTGATTGGAGTGTCGTAACTAAACCGGTAGACCTGGTTCAGCCGCATGGGGCGCAGGGTTTGTGACAGGATGATGATTTTACTCTGGGAGATTGTTTTGTTGGGAAACATAATGAGTTCATCCGAGAAGCTCATGATAAACGTCGCACGCCAATTGATCTCGTAGATCTGGCCCACCCATTTCTGATCCCCATCCTGAATTTCCACCCAGTCATTTATGTGAAAGGGTCGGTCGATTTGAAGTGCTAGGCCTGAGAAGAGGTTTCCGAGAGTGTCCTGAAGAGCGAGACCCAGGACCAGGGAGAAGACCGCCGAGGTCGTGGCTATGGTTGCAATATTGAGTCCGAAGACGCTTGATCCAATGAGACCAAAGAGGAAAACTGAAAAAACGAAGGTAAAAAGATTGGCGATGAGCCGGGGTACCCCGGTGGTCATGTTTGAGAAAAAAAGATAAAGGTAAACATAAATCTGAGCGATTTTGATTACGGCCACGGCCCCCACGAAGAGGGTGACAAGACCTAAGTAGCTCGAGACTTTTTGTAAAGATGGGTCCTGTAGGTGCTGCCAGAAGAGGATCCAGTAAACTCCTGCGAGAAGGCCTGAGAGTCCCACAAAGAGCGAGGTTATGAGGAAGCGATCCCGTAGCTGCCTGTGGCGGCGGGTGGAGATTTTTCCCAGGAGGAGTTTGTAAAAGATCCAGGCCATGCCGATGAGGCCGCTGGAAACAAGGAAGGCCTCGTAGCTGATGAGAGGCTGGATCTGTTCGATCGGAATCCATTTTACAAAAAGGTGTTTCATACGTGCCGGAAGATGGAGAGGTTAAGTCGTTGGGAGAGTTCTTTAAACACGGCCATCCCACGCAAGGAGTGACCTTTCTCATCAATGGGTGGGGAAAATACTGCAATCCCTAGCTTGCCTGGAACCACACCAAAGATGGCGCCTGACACTCCACTTTTGGCAGGGATCCCCACTGAGTAGGCCCACTCGCCGGACGAGTCATACATCCCACATGTAAACATCAGACTCAAAATGTCTCCCACATATTTTTCCTGCACGGCCCGTTTACCTGTTCGTGGATTCACCCCGCCTCCTGCGAGAGTCGCCGCGATGAGTGCTAAGTCTAGAGTATTGACGAGGATGGAGCACTGGCGGAAATACAGGTCAAGGGACTCATCGATGTCATCGCTAATCACATCGAAGTGACGTAGGAGATGAGCAATAGAACGATTACGATGGGCGGTATTCTTTTCTGATTCAAAAATCATTTTATCGTAGGTGAGGGGTCTTCCGGCGTAGTTCTCAAACAGGTCTAAGACTCTTTGTAAGCGACCCTCTGCTGAACTCCCGCGGATGAGTGAACTTACGGCGATGGCACCGGAGTTGATCATCGGGTTGTAGGGCCTATGGGTGTGTTTCTCAAGTTCAACAATAGAGTTGAATGCCTCTCCGGTGGGTTCAACGCCAACTTTTGAGAGCACGAAGTCTCTGCCAAAATCTTCCAGGACGAGGCCGTAGGTCAAGGGCTTGGAGGTGGACTGAAGACTGAATAAGACTTCCGTATCGCCGGAAGTGATGATACTTCCGTCGACTCCGGCCACTACGATGGCAAAGTGCTCCGGATTCGCCTTCGCGAGCTCAGGGATGTACGTGGCCGCAGATCCTTCTTGCAGGCCAGCGTATTTTAAGTGGAGCTCATCAATCAGTGCCTTTGTCGGCCCTTGCATAAGGTTCCTGAGTATGGGGTCTTAGATAGTATATTGTAATTCAACTCCCGTACCTTCGACAGCCTGTTTCTTTTATAGGGCCTTTGCTTGTCCTGGAACGCTGTCACTTTTAATCAAGCTTTCCATCCTGGTCCCGTCATTCACGAAATCACGGAAGGGGGAGTGATACTGTTTTGCGAACGAAAGATGCATGGCCTTATCGTGACCTTCTTTTAGAGGTTTCCGGGCTTGGACTAAAATGATGTTGATACATCTTAATGCCGCGTAGCAATATTCTTCCTGATCTGGGGCATATCCTGTATAGAGGGGGAAATCTTTTTTGGAGGTATCCATGTATAAAATGTTTCTGATCACTCTCACTCTTGTCCTTATTCTGCCTCATCAGAGTTTTGGGGCTGAGTACCGTGTGCAAAAGGTTCGAACCATCGGCGGACTCAAGAACAGGGTGATCTTTCAGAGCACTGATCTTCGCAAACTCCGTGGAAAGAATCTTCTTAAAGGTAAGATCGTGGCACAGTGGGGCACTCATGTCTTTGAAGTCCTCAACGCGTATTATGCTTGCGACCGCAGGAACTTCTGCAAACTAGATTCGAGTTTTCGAGTGGCAACTTTTGAGAAGTGCGAGGTTAAGGGTTCTTCTCGCGTCGAATGCCGGAAGCGATTAATTGATAGAGGCCAGGGTGGGAATTCACCAGACATCATCATCCACGATGACCCAGACAGCACGTCTGAATGGCAGCGGGATCCGCGCAATGACGAAGATGAGTTCCCGGCACGGGTAGACGGTGAATACGACGATATTTTTTAGTCGGCCACCAGGCGGTTAGCGTTTTTTTACGCCGGCCGCCTGAACGTAGGCCAGGAAGTCGTCGGCGGTGTCTGAGGCCTCCCGCTTTTGCTTTTGCTTTTGCTTTTGCTTTTGGGACTCCTCGATCAGCCGGATGATTCTTCGAGCTTCATCCCGAGATAAAATTTTCTTGGTACATCTCACGGGATCTCCCGGATGGACCGTGACTAAAACTTCCTGGTAGATGTTCACTGTAACCTTGAGGGATCCTAGGCTGAAGTGGTGACCCTGTTCTGTTTCTACGAGCTCGCCTTCCTGGATCGCTTTGGCCACCTCTCGGTCTTTCACTCCTCGTTCATGCTGACGCTCGGTAAAGTGCCGTGTTTTGATGAAACCCTGAAGAGTTTTTTTTGACATGGGTTATTATGCCGGGGCAGTTCCTATCTTTACAAGTCCATGGCACTTCTATTTACTATGATCTATGACTTTTTTTGATTCGCTTATTCTTGGCCTTGTAGAAGGCATTACCGAATTTCTTCCGGTCTCTTCCACAGGCCACCTGATTCTGGCGTCGGACGCACTCGGTCTCGCCAACTCTGAGTTCCTGAAGATCTTCGAGATCGTGATTCAAACCGGAGCGATCCTGGCCGTCATTTTCATTTACTGGAAGGAGCTTCTTAGGGATCGCACCTACTTTATCAAGCTGGCCGTTGCCTTTGTCCCTACCGGAATCCTGGGTCTTTTGCTCCACAAGATCGTCAAACAGTACCTCTTTAATCCACCGGTTGTTTGCGGTGCACTTTTCGTGGGAGGCATTGTCCTACTGTTCCTGGAGAACCTGACCGCCCGGATCAAGGTCCGTGAGATCTCCTATAAAAACTATTTCTTCCTTGGCATCTTCCAGTGCCTGGCCTTTATCCCCGGCGTTTCCCGCTCTGCCGCGACCATCCTCGGGGGGCGACTCCTGGGTGCGACCCGCGAGGAAGCGGTTAAGTTTTCTTTTCTCTTAGCGATCCCGACCATCCTTTCGGCTTCGGGTTACTCGCTCTTAAAGGTTTCCTACACTCTTTCTACTGATGAATATCTTTATCTCGCCGCGGGGCTTGTTTCCGCGTTTGTTTTCGGTTTCCTGAGTGTGAAAGTCTTCTTGAAATGGCTGGATCACCGGACCTTCATCGCCTGCGGGATTTACCGGATTGTGTTTTCCATCATGTATTACCTGGTCTTTATCCGTACGTCGTAGCTCTCCCCCTGATCGAGATAATTAAACGCGGTGACACTGTGTTTTGCATCGGAAACTAAACTTCGTCATTTCGTAGAAACATAGATCTTGAAGAGCGGATTTTTTGTCGACGGACGAGTTGCATTTCAACAAATGCATGTTGAGCAGATCTCCTCGGCATCTCTGTATTATATTCGACTTTCCTTAAAACAGATACTTACACCGGATGTATATCATTCCAAATCGTCTAAAGATTATTCGGCCGTTCACGCAATGGAATAATCCAAGAGCTAAACCTCCATTCTTACGTCTTTTATCCTTGGCGGAGTGCTTGCATCGTATTTCTGAATGATAAGAATAACCTATACCGCTTTTATCGCCCTTCTATTGCTTGCTCCTTCCCTGTGGGCGGCCGATTGGTTCATTCCAAGAGCTCCAAGCCGCAGGCCACTCGACCTCAATGTTTCAAATCTTGAGGTCGCCCGCCGTGATCCTCGTGTTCCTCGATCTGCTGTGACCATCGACATTGATCTTAATGGTCCTGATTGCGAATCTGGGCGCATCGACCTTTCTCAGAGTGGGCTGCGGGATTTGACCATGGCACGGGTTCTCTATAATGACCGCTACCAGGTGATGGCAAGGGAGCGGGACCCGAACCTGGTGCGTGGTACGCTCTTTGATCCTAATCTTGGTCAACTGGGCAAGATCGCTTTTCGTAGCACTGATAGGGTGAGGCTAGGGGTCGTTGTTTCAGGCAGTGGGGCATCTCTTGGCAATATCCTGAGGGAAGTCGTCGAACGTCGGGGAGATCTACGAGGAGTTACGGGAGATGAAGAGTTTTTATCGAGTATTGGTGGCGTGACTGTGAGAATCCGTCTCCGGAAGTCGTTCTAGTCACAACAATGTAATAATTATTTTATTAACATTTTAGTTCCTCTTAATAAATTACCGCAAGTAACTCAGACGGCCCGCAATTTTATTTTTTGGGAGAATATTCGCTTTATCAAATGGTTCAACATGGCGAAAGGGAGCTAAAGGAATTCCATACGCCTATGAAGAAACCACTACTTTCCGTTCAAGAAGAGCGATGGCACCGGGAACTCCTCTGTTTCATCATGCCTGACCATGAAACGGAGCACTCTCTCGACGCCATAACAAAGCTCGCCGCTACCCAATGCGGAGTGGAGATTTCGTTTATTTCTGTCGTGGATCGAGAACGTGTTTTTATCAAGTCGCGCTTTGGTTGCGTCGACGACGAGGTCGTTCGGCGGCTCTCATGCTGTGAACAAAATCATCACAATCTGGAGGGACTGAAGAATCTCTCCGACCCCTTATCAACGGCCCCTCATTTCTCGGCAGGAGTATCACTTCGTACACAGGCCGGTGTCTTCCTCGGCATCCTTGGAGTGATGGACCGTACCCCTAAAACTCTCTCCCAAGCTCAGGTCTCGATGCTGGAGTCCCTGGCCCAGCACATCGTTTCGCTTTGGGAGCAAGACTTTAAAAGAAAGAATCTTTCAAAGTCAGAACTTCAGTCCAGTGCTTTTCAGAAACTCATTCGCGCTGGGGGATGGGAGCTTTTAAATGATGAGGTGCCAAGTCTTTATCTATCAAATGAGTTCTCCGTACTTATAGATGTATCTTCTCTGCATCACCTGAGCGTCGATGGGATGGCCGGTCTTTTTGTCCCAGACGACGGTGACCGCGTGAGGCAAGCGCTCATGATGGGCCTTGCTCAAGGTAAAAGTGTGGATATTGAGGTTCGTTCTTTCGACAATACTCAGAACGAAAAGTGGTTCCGGATTGTGGGCGAGGTACTCAGGAATTCGGCCGGTGAGGTTTTAAAACTTGTCGGACTGCTTGCTGATATAACGGACTCAAAGCGGATGGAACTTGCTCTCTGCCACTGCAGTGCCGAGCTTGAGACCTTTTCCCGGGGCTTTGAGCAATATGCTAAGATCGTTCGAACTACTCCAGAGGGTGTGATTACTTACGTCAATGATCTGTTTTGCGAATTCAGTGGGTATTCTCGTGAGGAACTCATCCATCAAGATCATCGCATCTTGAACTCGGGGTATCATCCAAAATCCTATTTTAAGGTTATGTGGGACACCATCAAGAGCGGGAACCCCTGGCGAGGTCAGATCCGGAATCGCCACAAGAATGGCACCTTCTACTGGGTTGATACCATTATTACATCCCTAAAGAATTCCAACGGGGGAATCCAAGAATTTATCTCAATCCGCTACGATATCACAGAGCAAAAGCTTCACGAAGAGCAACTCCTTCTAAGTCAGCACCGGCATCGTACACTCATTCATCAGTCCTCTGATGCAATTATGACCATTACTCCGCCGGACTGGCGTATTAGGTCCGCAAATCCCGCGACGCTACGACTTTTTGGCTGTTCTAGTCAGGAAAAATTCTGCCAACTTGCTCCTTGGGAAATTTTTCCAGAGTTCCAGCCAGATGGCAGAAGCTCAGCTGAAGTGGCATCTGAGATGAGCAAGATCGCGCTTAAGAGGGGAGGCCATTTTTTCGAGTGGGCCTACGTCAAGCTTGATGGCAGCCCCATGGCCTGTACAGTTCTATTGTCGCTGGTAGAAGAAGGATATGAGACTTTTTTTCAGGCCACGATCCGTGACGTTTCGGAACAAAAAAAAACCGAGCGAGAACTCCAACTCTCTAAACGCTACCTTGAAATTGCTCTGGAGAGTGCCAACCTCGGCATCTGGGAATTGAATACTGTCACTGGTGTGGCCCACTTTGACGAGCGTTGGTTTCGGATACTGGATCTAACTCCGGACGACTGGCCCAAAGATTGGACCACCTGTACTCTGAACATTCATCCAGATGATCTCCCAAGAGTGAATCAAGAATTAGAAAGTTTTTTATCTGGATCTGTGAGCACCCTTGAGACGATTTACCGCATGCACCACCTCTCTGGAGCATGGGTTTCTATCCTTTCCCGGGCAAAGGTTTCTGAGTGGGACGCTAAAGGCAGAGCTGTCAAGTTAACGGGTACGATCCTTGATGTTACTGTCCAGAAACGCCGCGAGAATGTTCAAGTGGAAATCTCACGCCTCCGAGGTCTGTACATTTCCTTACCAAATGACCGGATGAGTTTTTTTCAACTCATGATCGAGCGCTTGATCCATCTTGTCGATGGCGGGCAAGGGCTTCTGGGGCAGATTGACGAGAGTAATAACAAGCGGACCCTCAGGATTTTCGCTTTCTCAAGTGGCGACGCCTTTGAAGAATGTGTCCTACCGACCTTCGAGTTTGGAATCAAGGAACTTGTTAGCCGTAAGCGGCACCAGCTTATGGCCCATGTCGTTGAGGTAGGCCAACCTCTCGCCGTGAATGACCAGGCACTTCTCCGGAGCCTCACCTCTGGCCATCATCCTGATCTTGAGAATTTTCTTGCTCTCCCGATCCATCACGGTGGCCAGTTGATGGCCGTGATCGGCATCGCCAACAGCGAGCATGGATTTGACGAATCCCTCATCTCTGATCTGCGTCCTTTTATGGATTTCATCGGAGAGATGATTCACGCCCGCCAGGCGGATGATGAACTTGCACACCAAAAACAGTTGGCGATGCACGCTTCGAAACTCGCCTCCATCGGTCAACTTGCGGCCGGTGTTGGGCACGAGATTAATAACCCTCTTGCTATCATCACAGGTCAGATAAGTATGACCCGGACCGAACTCGGAGACAGACTTCATCCTGTGGTCAGCAATCGGCTTCGTAAAATGGAGATCGCTGCTGGTAGAATTGTTAATATTGTTAAGGGGCTTCGAACTTTCGCACGCTCTGATGGAGAAACTCTTACCACTTTCGACTTCTTTACCTCCATTGAAGAGACAGTTGCTATGCTCGAGGAGATCTTTGCCCGGGAGCAAGTGGATCTAAAGCTCACGGGCCAGCGGGCCCCAATGGCCATGCATGGAAATCGGGGGCAACTGCAGCAGGTGCTCGTCAATCTCATCTCCAATGCCAAAGACGCAACAACCGGTAAGGACCTACGTAAAATAGTTGTGGCCGTAAGCTATACCTCAACCCATATGCGCGTTGCAGTCTCAGACAATGGCTGGGGAATTCCTGAGGAAATTCGAGATAAAATTCTTGAGCCCTTCTTCACGACTAAGGATGTCCATAAGGGGACAGGGATTGGTCTCGCTCTGGTAAACACGATTCTCAAAGAGCACAAAGGTTTACTTCAGATTTCGACCAAAGTAGGAGAGGGGTCGACATTTACTTTTGATCTTCCGGTCACAAATGTAACAGAGGTTCTTGCAAAACGGACCATTCCACATACTCTTCCTAAACAGCGCTTTGATGTTAGCGTTCTCCTCGTGGATGATGAAGAAGGATTGCGCGAAGTCTTAAAGCATATGCTCTCAAATCTTTGTGCTGAAGTGGTGACGGCCTCTGACGCTCATGAAGGATTGAGGCACCTGCGGGAGCGGGCGTTTGATCTGGTTATTTCGGATATTCAAATGCCCGTGATCGACGGTTTTATGTTCCTGGAGCTCTTGCGCCGCGAGACGCTTCCATTGCAACCCCGATTTGTCTTTATAACTGGGGGTATCGAGATGTCTCCCGCGCAGGAAGCGATCGCTGGCCGTGAGGCAGATGGGTTCCTGCCGAAGCCATTTGATCCTGAGATGATCGCGGCGAAGCTACTGGAACTGAGCCTTAAGAAAGTATCTTAGCTTGCCGTTGCATTCCTAGATTCCGTGGATAGAATAGCCCTATCTCTCTTCAAGGAATCGGCCCATGTCATCCCTTTTTTCTGCCTTAAAGCTTGGGGCCCTCACCCTCCCCAACCGGATCATCATGGCCCCTCTGACTCGTGCCCGAGCACCGGGACGAATCCCCAACGAACTGATGGCGCGGTACTATGCTCAGCGGGCAAGTGCGGGACTTATCCTGACCGAGGCGACCTGTGTTTCTCCTGGCGGTGTGGGTTATGCGCACACTCCAGGCATTTGGTCTCCTGAGCAGATCGAGGGTTGGAAGATAATCACCGAGGCCGTGCATCGTGAGGGAGGAAGAATTTTTCTTCAGCTCTGGCATGTAGGTCGAGTGTCTCATCCTCTCTTTTTAGACGGCGAACTGCCAGTGGCCCCTTCCGCTATCAGGCCAAAGGGTCACGTGAGCCTGGTTCGTCCTCAAACCGAATTTGTGACCCCACGGGCACTTATGATAGATGAGATCGCGGCGGTCGTTGCGGATTTCCGAAGTGGGGCCCGCCATGCGAAAGCGGCGGGATTTGATGGCGTCGAGATTCATGCCGCCAATGGCTACCTTATCGATCAGTTCCTGCAGGATCGCTCAAACCATCGTACCGACGCCTACGGGGGCACGATCGAGAACCGTGCGCGCTTCCTCCTGGAGGTCACCGATGCGGTGATCGCAGAGTGGGGTGCCGACCGGGTGGGTGTTCACCTCGCCCCTCGAGGAGACGCCCATGATGTAGGAGACTCAAATCCTGCGGCCCTCTTTAGCTATGTCGCGCGGGAACTCGGAAAGCGGCGTATCGCATTTATCTTCGCACGGGAATATCCTGGTGCCGATTCCCTGGGCCCTAAACTCAAGCAGGAGTTTGGCGGGGTTTTCATCGCCAATGAACGTTTGACCAAAGGGATTGGGGAGGAGATGCTGGCCACAGGGCACGCAGACGCTGTCGCCTTTGGTCTGGCCTTCATTGCAAACCCTGACTTACCCGAGCGACTCCGTCAAAATGCACCATTAAACGAAGTGGACGGCGCCACGCTCTACTCTGAAGGCGAACGCGGTTATACCGATTATCCGGTACTCGGATAGCTCGGCCATACTTGAGTTTGTCTTCATTTGTCATTCAGGGAAGCAGCGCTGATGATCTTCTTGGTACATGGGGAAGTCTCTCTCCAGTTACTCAAAGGAGAAACTTATGAACTCTCATAATCGTTTAGGCCGGGATGGCAGAAACTCTAGCGCTGACGAGAATCGCTTCGTTGAGAGGGACTACTCCATCGGCGGTGGTGTGACGATGGAGCATCGGAATTTCGAGCACGGATTTGGAGGTGCGAGCACAAGTAAAGACGATCGAATCCGTGGAACTTCGGGCACGTGGCGTGGAGAACACTACGGCAAGGGCCCCAAGAATTGGCACCGATCTGACGAAAGTTTAAGAGACGAGATCTGTGAGGCACTCTCGAGGGACCGGGTGGTTGATGCCTCTGACATCGACGTATCCGTTGAAGGTGGAGTGGTCTTATTAACCGGTTGGGTCGATGGGCGAGAAGAAAAGCGTCAAGCTCAAGATTGCCTGGATGATGTTTTAGGGATTCATGATATTCGTAATGAGCTTCACCTCCGAGATCGGATGATGAAAGGCAGCTAAACTTCTCCCAATTTAAATTTCAGGTAGGGCCTTCACGGCCCGTCTGATCTTCGCTATCCTGAGTCCATGCCAGGTTTTTTGACCCCCGAACAAAGACAGGAACTTCTTTCAGAAC
>JAIYDC010000055.1 GCA_027487685.1 Pseudomonadota bacterium
CATAAAAAAAGGGAGCCCCTGCTTGGCTCCCTTCTTTTCGGCATCTTGCCTTTGAGAGTGACATCCTGTCACATCTTAGAATCATTATACCTAAAGTTTTTTTCGAACAAAGAAAAATAACGGGAGGAAAGTTTTTCCAACCGAATCTATTTAAGAATAGAAAGAACCACTCAACATTTCACGTGAGTGTGGCCTACAATTATACAAACAGTGATATTAAGGCATGGAAATATTAAGATTACCGGAGCGAACCAGATGAGTAGCAGATCAGTACGATCAGGAAAGAAAGTGTACCGAGCAACCTTCACTTTTTTCGTTCCGGCCCCGCCCCTACGAAAGAGTGGATACCGAGAGGTCGAATTCGATAAGATTATGCGCGGAATTATGGAGTCTGGATTCGAGCTCGAAGAGTTAAAAACCGTGACTAGCGCCAACGGAATTTTCCTGATTGGCCTTCTCCGAACGACAAGTAAGAAAGTCTTCGAGAGTGATGCTCAGCTCAACATCCACGAACGGTTTAAACTTTCCCACGTGCACTCTTCTCCGGACATCGTGTTGGACGAGGAACAGGATGTCTAAGCATCTGCTAGAGATTCTGTATCTCCTTTTACTCTCTTCTTGCGCCTTCTTCATAGAACGCATCGACACTCCTCTGGTGCAGAACAGTGACGCCATCCGCAGACCTCCGGAAACCCCGGGATTCTGCGACCTAAATGAGAAGGCAGACTTTCAACTTACTGGCACCAACGATAACTCCCAAGTGGCCTATACCGAGATTTCAAAAGCACTAGGTCAGCGCCTCGATTTTCTCGACCACTTCGCTCTCTGGAATCTCCTCCAGCTTTCCATCCGGCCTGATCAGTCTTCCGCAACATCCCGCCTTCAGGTACTCCTCTCAAAAGACGGAACCAGCCATTACTTCGACTTCTTTTCCGAAACTACCGAGGACCAGTACCCCTATCTCTACGGCATTGAGTGGATACTGCGGAAATTCGGGAAAAAGACCTCTCTTGAGCAGTATGCCGAACTTCTAGCTCGCCATATTGCGGGCCGACTTAAAGTCGGAAAGGACTTCGAACTCTTCCTGACCCAGAATTTTGCCGCAATCAAGGGAGATCCTGCTCTTACAGCTCTTTATCTGCGGGGGGCGGATGTGCTGAAAGAAGGAGAAACATCACCGATCCTCGACTACAAGGCGGTTATTGGCCACTACCGTAAGGCGCAGAGGGATCAGAAGATTATCGTCAACACTACGCTCACTCCTTTCGTCATGGATCGAGGCTTCGGGGGGAGCTGTAACTACGACTTTAACCTCTACGACAACTCGATCTTTCTCATTGATAAAATTATTCCTGTGGCCAATCTTTACGGCCTGGCAACCCCGACTGGTTCCTTCCTTGCCTCATCGTCACAGCGGCTGGAGCAGATCACCGGGCTCAAGGGTTTACCACTTTTTAAGGGACTGTCTAAAGTTAGGAGTTCTGCGGTCTGCATGATTGAAAACAACGGCAACAAGATCTGGGCGATCTCAAACCAAAGCCGGGACCCGGGACAGCACCTTTTCCACCTCGTTCGCTATGGACTTCCCGGTCGTAAGTCAGTCGCCGACGTAGATAAGCTCATCCGTCATTCACGGCACTTATTCCTCTCTGATCCCCTCCGGCTCATCATTGAGTCGGCCCGGAGTTCGGAGGAGCAAATCGAGAACCTTTTAAAACTGAACCTCCCCATCTACAACGCCGAGAAGCTCGGGAATATCTGGGCCTACACCCAATTCCCTGAGGGCCAGCGCTTCATCATCGATCGCCGGAACCCGGGGGCCCTGCTATGCCGGTAATTGAGGTCATGGGCCTCGCGTCCGGAGTTTCCCGGATGTATCCTGTTGGGCCTCTGGACCTTGAGGTTAATCTCCTCACCTGGCTTCGCCTGCAACACATTACGATGGCCTCCTCCTGTGACGGGAAGGGAGTTTGTAGGAAGTGCGCGATTCAAAACGGTTGGCTTACCTGTGAATTAACACTCGGTGAGTTCCTCGAGCGCTGCCCGGAAGCGAAGATTCTAGTCAGCTACCTCTAGAGCATCTTGATTTCGCCCTTGCCGGTTATGAAGAAGCTGGTTGTTTTCTGAACGTTTGCAAGCATCGAGCTCGTTGTGTGCTGAAGGATAATCGTAGCGCCGGCCACAGGATTCTCTCTCGTGCCTTGATTCTGGATTCCACCGAGGCGCATACTCGCGTCCAGGGCCCATCCCCAAAGAACCTTTACATTCTCTGGGACCACCTGGACTGACGTAAGGTAAGCGCCGACCCCGTTATAGGTTCCGCCGTGAGAGTAAAAGACACTAAACTTAAAATCGACGATGACAACACCATAAAGATTTTCGTACTTCACTTCGTAGGTCCGCTTTTCAGGAGTAGACCAACCCTCGGTTTCGAAGATATCAACCGGCTTACCACTCACTCGAGGCAGAACACTGATCGGAGCATATTCAGTTTTAACAGATGGCTTACCTTTAAGAATGAGTTGGTAAAGAGCTTCACCTAGGGCGACGAGTTCTCTGCCGAGAGCGATGACTGTGCCAATATTGGCCAACGGGCCAGGCCCGAATTTTAAATCTTTTCGGAACTCAGGTGCCGGGAGTTCTACGCCAGTCGCTGGAATCTCATGAATCTCCACAGATGCAACTTCAAAGAAATCTCTAGGCTTCTGCTGCCATTCGTCAGCAAAGGCAGACCAGGAACTAAAGAGTACTAGGGCGACAAGTGAGCTAAAGGCAAATGACATTTCAACCCCCCATAGGCATTTCAATGACGGCAGTAAGACCATGATCTAACCCACAACGTCAACTTCCTTGAAGTCTTACTTTTTCTAACCTCCCAATGCATGAAGTTATTACTTAATTGATCATAAAAATCAGATAATTTAACTTGTCGACCATGAATTGAGTTGAGTAGGATTCAGAGCGTCTGACGTATTAGAGATTCTAATATTTTTTATTACAAGTACTAATAACAAGGAACGTTTAATGAAAGCTTGGCTATCCTCCCTCATTCTTCTGGGCTCACTCTCCGCCCACGCCCTTACCATCGGCGCGTACAACATCCGGAATTTCGACTACGACGAACGCTATAAGATCAGAACGAACAAGCCAGAGCTTGCGAAACTTCTCAGAAGCTTGAACGTCGATGTCCTAAGCGTAGAAGAAATAGGTAACACCGCAGAATGGGATCGTTTTGTTGCCGGCAATCTCCCGGGTTATGACACGGAGATCTCACGTTGTGGAGGCCGCGGCGGCCAGCACTTGGGTTTTCTTTACAACAAAAGCACTGTCGAGCTTCTCGCATTCAATGAAGACCTCTCCATCGTCGAGCCAGGAACTCCTGGATCTTGCGACGGGAGTTCACGCCCCCTCGCGATTGGCCTTTTCCGAGTGAAGGCCACTGGCCAGCGCTTTTACGGAATGACCGCTCATCTCAAGGCCGGCTCTAATGCAGACGCAGCCTCGAAGCGCGCCATGCAACTCGAAGTCCTCGGGCGAATCATCGACGAGCTCAAATCCAAAACTGGTGTCCAGGACTTCTACTTCGCGGGAGATCTCAATACCACTGAGTACCTCAGACGCGGTAATGACTATAATATTCTCAACCGTATGGCCCAGGCCAAGGGAATGATGGTCCTCACAGGCAACCTTCCGTGCTCGGCCTATTGGTGGGGTGGAAGTGATGATGGAATCGAATCCCCAACACTCCTCGATCACATCGTTGTGACTCCAGGTCTCTCGCGGACTCGCCAAGCGGCACAGACCCATGGACACTGTGCGCTGGTCAGGTGCCGAGAGGTTCCAGTTAAGGAACTCGGTGTGATCTACGAGTCTGTCTCTGATCACTGCCCGGTCACGGCGGTTCTGCAGTAAAAATCATTCCTATGAAAAGGTCCCACCCGGGACCTTTTCATTTCCACTTACCCCCTCTAGAATGATCGAGAGGTGGAAACATGAAGTACCTAAGCATAGATTTAGAAGCAACAGGACTCGGAGAGCAGTGCCTGGTTATTGAATTTGCGATGATTCCTTTCGACACGCAGCTTAAGCGTCTTGAAGAGCCCCTCGCACGATCAGTCTATGTCCACTGCCCGTCCTTCGAGGACCTCCGCGACTCTCTCGACCCCTGGGTCCGGGAGCATAACGAAAAAATCATACGTAAGGCCCATGCTGAGGGTCTTATGCTCTCCGAGTTCCGCGAATATCTTCAAAAGTACCTCGAGTCACCTGAGGTCCGGAGCTACTTTGGCAATCAGAAGATCGTTCTGTTCGGGAAGTCCATGTCGGCCATAGACCTTCCCTTCCTGAACAGGGACCTGGGATGGGATTTTATGCGCAAGTACTTCCACCACCGGAACCTTGATCTCTCCGGTATCGGTTATTCGCTGATCGACCTCGGGCTCCTCCCTATGGGAATGGATTCAGGATCAAACATGATGAACTACTTGGGCATGGGCGAAGTGGCCCACACTGCACTTGAGGACGCGAAGAATACCGCCATCATGTACTTGAAGCTCATCGACAAGTTCGGCGCCAAGAAGTAACTACTCCTCAGAAGCGGAGAGGTAGCGGGATGGGTTTTTGACCTTGTTCTTAACCCGGATCTCAAAATGCAAGTGCGGGCCGGTCGAGCGGCCTGTGTTACCAACTTCTGCAATAACCTGCCCCTTATCAACCTGCTCCCCTTTATCCACCTTGTTCTTGCGGTTGTGAGCGTAGACAGTAAACACATCGTCACTATGAGCGATCACAATCATGTTCCCATAGCCACGGATTCCATCGTCGGAATAAATCACGACACCAGTGTCGACAGCTATGACTGGAGTGCCGCGTGGCGCCGGGATATCAATTCCATCATGATGCTTTCGACCCCGAGGACCAAAGTGAGATGAAACTTTGTAGAAATGCGGGACAGGCCAGGAGAAGCGACCGGTACCGAGTCCACGGTAGTCCTCCACCACATAAGTGTCTCGCAAGAAGTAAGCAATACCAACTTTGGAGGGAATAAAGACCCACTCGCGACCCTGGAGTGATTTATCCGGATTATGGGCCTTAAGCTCATCCAATGTCAGCCCATAAGTTTTGGCCACTTTATTGATCTGGGTCGATGTCTCCACGTAGACGTAATGGCCGCTCTTCATAGAGGAGCAACCCGTGAGGACAAAAATAAGGAGGCTAAGTAAAATATTTCGCATTAAGTCTCTGTACCCACCCAATTAACTCACTATAATCTCGGCCACACCGGTCGATCAAAGCATGGGGTGTAATAGCAATGTATCCATCTGTCACGGCCTGACAATCTGACGCAGGGTTCTCAGAGAACCCTTCGTAGCGCCCGGCAATCCAGAAATAATCTCTGTTTCTGGTATCAATTCTAGCATGGATTTCCTCAGAGTATCGACGAAAACCGATCTCAGTCTGGCGGAAGCCTTTAATTTCCTTCAAGGGAAGATTCGGAACATTGATGTTCATTAGAGAGAGCTCCGGGATTAGGCGATGGAGTCCTTCGCGAAGACACCAATCAATAACAGTCGCCGCCACATCGTAACGATGCTCATCCGTCATTGAATTAAACACCAGACTCACGGCGATGCCAGGGACACCGTGGAATGTGGCCTCACGTGCCGCCGCAACAGTTCCAGAGTAATATAAATCCTGCCCAAGGTTCGCACCACGATTTATTCCTGAGATAACTACGTCCGGTCTCTTCTCTTTCATCAGGTGCCCCAGACCCATGAGAACACAGTCTCCAGGAAAACCTGAGCACCCGTAAACTTTCTCCTCGAGCTTTTCGAGCCGTAACGGCTTATCCAGGCTCAGACTATGGCCAGTGGTTGAGCGCTCCTCAAGGGGAGCGATGATTGTCGTTTCAAAGTTTGGGCCAAGTTCCCGGAACAAAGCACGGATACCAGGGGCCGTCACTCCGTCATCATTGACCAGCAGTATGCGCATGCACGGATCTCCAAAGTTTCATCGTCTTGAGCCGCTCCTGATCAACCGAACGGTAGCTCCGCTCCACTTCGCCGGTGAGGTCGACACTTAACTTAAGATCTCCGTGGATATTAATAAAAAGTGATTGCTCAAAACTTTCGGCGTGGAGGTAAATGTCGAGCTGCCTCTCTTCGAACAGGCGCCAAAGCTCGGGAAGTCGCTGGTAATCTCCCTGATATCGCAGAGGCAAGAGGACGCCACGAGCTGCGTCCAGCGAGAGGATACCTTTCCAATCGGCTTCCGGATCGAACATCCAGTAGAAGCTGTGCCCAATATCTCGGTAGAAACTCAATGGCTGAGCATCTCGAAAAATAAGGCCCGTTACCGGGAGTTCGGCCTGGAGGAGGTTTAGGAACGAGAGAACAGTTTCTTTCTTATCACCGCCAAAAGTGAGGTAGACCTCCTCACTGCCCAGATGCTTTAGGAGGTCCTGAAGTTGTCGGTAAGGAATGAGGTTAGGACTTCGTCCCCGCAGGTCGAAAGCGATTGCTTTGATGCCTTTGTCTCGTAATGTCTGGAGCGTGTCCCGGTCGTAAACACCGTGAACGAGGAGGTGCTTCATCTCGATAGTGTACTACAAACGGCCTGCATGAACTCGGTTCGGAAAGATGTTCCTATTGATTCCGGATGAAACTGGTACGTTACTAGCCTCTTGCCTCGAGTGATGAGAATCTCATCGCTTTGAATGAAGTTAAAGAGATAAGGATTCCGGAGCGCCGCCTGGGCCATAACCGCGAGGGAGTTGTAGCGCTGAACGAAAACTTCACCCTGAATACCTAGCCAGTCCCGCCACTCCTCTGTCAGATCAAGATGGACCTTTTGTCCGTGAAGGGGCTCTCGAGATCGAACGACTGCCTCATTTTGAAGCCGCCAAAAAATTTGATGCCCTAAGCACACTCCGAAAAATGGCCTCTGTCCCCCAAGCCATTCCCGCAGCAAGGGGAATGTCGTCTGGTAATCATCCGGATGCCCAGGTCCTGGGCCGAACACAAGGATTCCTTCTTGAGGAAGCCTGTCAAAGTCTCGCCAGTTAACGACAGTCACACTAAATCCTAGCAGAGTAAGTTCCTGGATCACGTTGAAGGAAAACGAGTCCTCGAAATCAATAAAGGTGGCTTCCATCAGAACCTCCGGACCGCGAAGTAGTCGCGCCGGTAGTGCTCAAAGCGATCGTCGCCGAAGTTAAAGAGAATATTAAATGAGTAGCGGGAATCTACAATCGAACGGCGGTAGTCGAGGTTAAAAATCCAACAATTGTTGTGTGGCATGATATCGATGGAGTAGACAGTGCGGATGTCTTTCTTGGCCTCAAGGTCCATGTCTTTAACCATCGCAACGCCAAGAACGTCCGTCGGTCGAACCTGGCCTCCGAAAGAAAGCGAATTGAGGTTCGAGGAGGCAAAGGAGTTGTAGCTGTAGTTGGCGAAGAGGTTCAGGTACTCGAAGCGGCGGGTGAAGTTCAGGCTAAAAATATTCTCGTTGTCGAAATGAAAGTAGTACTCCTGCAAACCCATAGACCAGCGCTGCGCCTCGTAGCCCGCGTTAATCATAAGCCTTGTAAGTCTCTGCCGGAGATCTTCCTCCTCGCGATTATTCAGAAGATAGCCTTGAGAAACATTAAACCAGCCGATCCGCGTATAGGTAAAATTGTCTCGTAGATACTTGTCATCTTCAAGGAAGTTAAATTTTTTGGGCGATTTCCTAACAAGCGTATTATTCCATTCGAGTTCTAAGGTATTCTCCGGAGGGACAACGGTACGTGTGACATTCGCGCCAAAGAGAAACTGCTGGGAACGAATGCCGTCCTCATAGTCGAACTGCCCGACCTGCCCTCCCGTTCCACCCTGTCGGGTCTGAATCTGATTGATGAACCGGCGGTTACCGTATTCGTTCTCTGAGGCTATATAGTGGTGAATGAATTTAAACTCCTGTGAATGCCGGAAGCTACTCCGCACCTGAACGATATTCTCACGAGTGAGTTCGGACTCAAAATCAGCGAGCTGCCCCACGAGACGGTTTGTCTTCTCTTCTTTTCTGAGAGGTGCGAGCCCCTGCTCCTTCGACTCCCGAAGACGTCGAAGTTCCTCTTTCGAGATAAGATTGATGGGAATCTTCTCCTCGTAGGCAAGGCCGAAGATCTTATCCATCGTGAAGCTCACCTCAGTTCGGACAAGGCCCGCATTTTTACCAGCTCCCGGCTCTTCAGCGGCCGCGAAGTTATAGCCCTGATGATCAAAAAGGTAGCGCGATCGCAGGCTCACAGGCCCCCAGGTGAGGAACTGCCACATGAGATAGGGCTGAAATGAAATCCGATCGGCGTTCCTGAGGTAGGCATCATCGATCTGATCGACCTGACGAAAGCGGGTTAATGAGCTGTCGGTCCCCACGGCCACGTGCTCAAAGAAAGGGACCTTACTCTGGACGACAGAATAAGGAACAGTATTGAGAGAAACTCGCGGAAGAACCTGGACATAGCTTCGGTCAAACTCAGCAGCATCAGAAAAGAGCTGGTTCCGGAGGTATTGAGAATCAGCCTGAAGCGAGAAGAGCTCCTGCCGCCAGTTGACGAAGCCCGTGAAGCCAAAGTCTGAGCTATTTGTCCGTGGATCCGTATACTGGGGGTAATCACGGACAAAATCGAGGTCCCGAGTCCCCGAGTAGCGGAGATGGGAGGTGAGATTGGGGGAGAAATGAGCGTGGGTTTCAAGGTCGACGAAATAGCGTGAGAAGTACTCTCCCGAGGTGTCTCCGTTGAGCTTTCCCGGAAGATAGATGGTATCGTTGACCATCCGTGAGTTGAGTTCGGTCCAAGACATTTCCGAAAAGCGCTGCCGATACTGAACATCTCCACCGTAGCCTCGACGGGCCCAGAAGGTCGGGCTAAGGGTCGCATCCTTGTCAGGGCCAATGGCCCAGAAGAAAGGCTGCTCAAAAGAGAGACCTTCTCCGGTCCGCGAGGAAATCCGCGGGACGAGGATCCCAGTCTCCCGCTTGGACAAGATCGGGAGCACGAGGTAAGGAAGGTAAATAACATCGACACCTTTGACCTTAAAAAGTCCGTGTTTGATTTGAACGTATTTACCTACGTGAACTTTTATGTAATTCCCATAAACAGACCAGGATTCAACACAGTCCTTACAGGTCGTGAACTCCGACTCGCTGGCGATGTACTCATTCTCGTTAAGGCGAACAAGCTCGGTCGCCACCAGGTTAAAGTCGGCGGTTAGAATCCGGGCGTTTCGAATCGTCGCCCCTCCCGTGGTGATATTATAGTCGAGGTGAGACCCATAGAGAGTCATGTCCTTGGTGATCAAGCGCACGTTACCCTCAATCTTAACCATCATGGTGTCCTGATCAAGGCTCGCAAGTTCACCGTAAACCGTATCCTTGCCGCTGATGATCACGACATTACCGACCGCCTCAAAGGAGCGCCCTTTGTTTTTACGGTAGGCCTTATCGGAGAAGACTGAAATTTTGTCGCCGAGAGTTAGCTGGGGATTATCGGCAGCATGGGAGAGATTTAACGTGGCCCATGAAATAATAAGAGCCAGTAACCAGGATGCTCTGGCCCTTGTTCCGTCCCTGAACGTATGCGTCGATGTCGTGAACAAATTCGGACCCTTCTTCTCGAGCGAGGACTTCCATTTCCGATGCGCCGGCCGCCTTCGGATGATCGAAAGTGGTCACCACGAGTTTTCCGAGGTTCGCACGCTTAAGCATCTTGAGCATGACTCGGAGGTCCTCGGGGCCACGCTTCGAGAAAGCGACAATAACTGCATCGTAGGGAGGTCTCCCGAAATTATAAGTCCCACATTGCAAAAATTGAATAAGTTTTCGAAGCCCATCAACATTATGGGATCCAAAGAAAAGCCACTGATTTTCTCCCCGGATGAGCTCTCCGCGGTTCTCCAGCCGCGCCTCGGGAGAGCGCCAAGCTTCGGGTTGGAAGAGGCGGTTCTCAAGCCAGCAGTACGCAGCAGCCGCCAAGACGTAGTTTCGAAGAGAGAACTCAAAGACAGGAAGGTCCTCAAGGTCCCGAAGGGCGACGACTCCTGCCCCTACCGTTTCAGCTATCGCTTGAGCCCGCTCGACCAGGTACTGGTTATCTAAAAAGTGAATCAGCTTCGTTTTCCTTCGAAGTGTCCCTAGCTTTTCGGCCAGGATCTGATCGTACCGACGTCCCAGGATTTCCTGATGGTCCCTAGAAATTGACGGAAGGAGAACCAGATCAGCGTCGAACACATTGACTGCATCAAGCCGGCCCCCAAGGCCCACTTCCAGCAACAAGATTTGCGGGTCAAGTTCTCGCGCCCAGGTGCAGAAAACGAGGAAAAGGAATTCGTAGAAGGAAAGCTCGAGCTTCTCCTGGCGCACTTTTACGTGGCAAAGCTTAACCAAGCGCTCAAGGTCCTGCTCCGAAATCTCCCCGTCCTGATTTCGAAACCGTTCAGTCAAGCGCACGATATGGGGCGAGGTCCATGTCACATGGGAGCTATTTTTAAGGAGGCCCGAGAGGCGCAAGGTCGTCTCACCCTTGCCGTTAGTACCGGCAATGGTGATAACTTTCTTCTTCTGGAGGTCAGGCAAGAGGTCCCGGAGTGCTTCGCGGGAGCGGTCAAGACCCGGGCGCATTTGCTCCTGGCCGTAGTGGGCCAGGAGAAAAGTCACGAGATCTGTCTTCACTTTAGGGAGTAAACATTTTAACGAAGAAAGAGAGCTCTCTCTTCATGTCCTTGCGGTGAATAATGCGGTCGATAAAGCCATGGTCCTTCAAGAACTCAGAGCGCTGGAACCCCGCTGGCAGGGTCTGACGGATCGACTGCTCGATAACCCGAGGGCCCGCGAAGCCGATAAGGGCCCGAGGTTCGGAAATGTTCAGGTCGCCAAGCATGGCAAAGCTCGCAGCGACTCCGCCAGTCGTGGGATCGGAAAGAATCGAGATGTAGGGGACTCCCGCAGATTTGAGCCGTGAACGTGAGGCAGAGGTCTTCGCCATCTGCATGAGTGATAAGATCCCCTCCTGCATCCGGGCCCCGCCAGAGCAAGAGACGACGATGACGGGGATTTTCTTCTCAAGCCCAATGTCCATCGCAATAGCGACTTTCTCACCAGTGACAACCCCCATGGATCCGCCCATGAAGCGAAAATCCATCACCGCAAGTGCTACCGCCCTCCCGTCGATGGTGGCGGTTCCGCACACCGTTGTATCTTTTATTCCAGTCGTCTTAATCGCCGACCGGAGCCTTTGGACATAGGGCATCTTGTCCTGGAAGTTTAGGGGATTATTGGAAATAAGATCCGGACTTACTTCTTCAAAGCTATTGTCATCCGTCATCACCGCGATGCGCTCGTAGGCAGAAATCCGGTAATGATAATCACACAGCGGACAAACGCTCAAGTTTTCTTCAAGTTTATCGGCCTGAAGGATCTCGCCGCACTGATTACATTTCTTCCAAAGTCCAACTGGCGTGTTAGAGACGATCTTCTTAACGTTCTTCAGTTTAGGGTTCTTGACTTGATGGAACCAGCCCATAGCTAACCTACCGTTTTGAGTGAATTCATGAAGTCCCCATCTTAAACTTTACGGCGACGGGTTGAAAAGAGTTATGCCAACCTATCTTGGCGGAGGGGAGGCCCATCCGTCGGGATTTGCGTGAGGCCAAGCGTCCCAAGTCTCTAGAAACTCTAGTTCTCCTTGACTCTTCAATAACTTCACGGACTGATCGGCGGGTTTTTCGTTTAGTCTATTAATAATCCCCGAGGTTTCTCCGATGAGAATCGTAAGGTAGGACCATGCTTAAATCCGCCACTCTGATCGCTATTATCCTCATGACCCTCGTGCACGTTATCGCTGCGCCGGTGTCCCATGGGCGATTTAGACAACTCTCCAATGAGGAGAAAGATCAGTACATCGTCCAGGTCATGGAAATGATGGTTAAGCTTGAAGACCGTTACAATAAGAATGTTGCGGCCCATGGATTTAATGAAGAGCGCTTCCAGCGCTTCGTTCAGTTTAAGAAGCTCTTTGAAGATGCTTTTTTGAGCAGCGCTTATGCCAATGCCCCTCGCTCTGAGGCCCAGGACTGGAACGGCCTGGCGACGGATTTTAAGAATCTCATGAGTAACCGCCGCGGAGGTAGGGACAACTGCATTTTCGCGGGCTGGGTTTCCCGGACCGTGGTCTCCGGTGGTGAGACTCTCTGTAACCATCCTGATTTCGTCAATGGATCTTCCCCTACTCGTCATCGCACTGGAATGACCGCGGAGGCCCAGGCCTACCCCGCACCTGCTGCAAACTCCGGCTGCGGCGCTAATGATCGCACAAGAATTCAGTGCAGCCCTCTCATCTTCGGTTACAAAAAAGAAGCCGATGGCTCACTCTTCTGCGTCAGTACCGCCAACCGTGCTCACAATTCCTCTTTCCTCTGTATGCAAGAGGCCCTTGGTTCCGGAGAGAATCAGGACTCAAAGGAAGACCGCCTGAAGTCACTGCGCCGGCGGCTCAGCGAAAATCCTAGTGCTTTCGAATCAGTCTGGAAATTCGTCTATCAAACCTGTATCTGCGAAGATCCGGCGAATAGGAACCCGAACTTCAGCCAGGCCTACGCCAACTATATGCGGCCTCACCAGACCTGCTATGGTCTTATGGAGATGATGGCCGCCACCGCACTCGACTGTCAGGAACCAGCTCTTCCCTTTCCGTCTGAGGCAACCAGTGCCTTCACCGGTCTTAGGAACTTTATGCGTGGCCGCGCCTTCCAGACCGGAGAGCAGTCGGGAGCTCTTTACAGCTCATTTATTCAAGAGCACCGGCAGGGGAACGCCCAGGAATATGCCAGCCTTTGCCGAAACGAACCAATTCCTCCTCCGCCACAGCCGGATTCTTTTGAATGCCAGGCCACCTGCCAGCGGGGATCACCTGCAGCAGGAGCAACTGCTGTTGCAGGTGGAGCAGCAGCACCGGCCGCTGGCGCCCTTACCTGCACCTACGCCGTCACCCGAGTCCGGGGTCAACCACAAGGTCAGCCACCAGTGCGAGAGCCGGTGGAACTTACTCCGGCACCCACACAGGTCCCGGAAAATGACCAGGTCCAGTCGATTCGCATTACCCCTACTCAAGTGCCGGGAGGAGTCGATTGCACAGTCACTGTAACTGGTACACCTCCCCCACCTCCACCAGAGGAAACACCGACAATCACTCTCAATCCCAATAAACGACCTACTGATTACGAAATCAGGGCGACTATTACAAACTATACTAATAGCTGGACCTTCAGGTGGATCACGAGGGGCAATGGAGGCACAACTCCTCCAACTGGCACTGAGGGTAATCGACCTACGACCCCAAATGGTCAGGCCGGCGATTCTGAAGAGACCCCAGGAACCAGGCCACAGTCTGGAACAGGGACAGAAACAGGGACAGGGACCGAGACTGCGCCGGCCACGGGCAGCGATGATCGGAGCACGACCAGACGACGGCTCCCTGCTGAATACCAGGTCTGCGGTGTTCTCGAGAGAACCGGTCGTGACCCGATCGAGGCCTGTACCCCTATCGAGCCTGTCGAGGCAACTCGACCTCCGGCCCCGCGAACAACCACTCCATCGACACCATTTAACTTCAGTGGGCCTACTCAACAGCAGCCGCAAGCTCCGCAGCGACCTGCCGCAGATACTTCGGCCGTCGGTATCCGGTAAAAAGATGATCTAGTAGTTGAAGACTTCGCCGTCGTGCTGGAGGACCATGATCCGCTCCTCACCAACGAGAGCGAGTTCGCGCAAAATTTCGTTTCGGTAATTGGGCTTTAAATGGGTCAGGATCACAGGAATCTTCTCCGGCATCTTGGCAAGTTCTCTGGAGATAGAGTCGGGGGTATGGTGGTCGGAGACATTCGCGACAGAGGCGAGAGAATTTGGAAAGCTCACTTCAGTAAAGATCGCCTTCAAATTCGGCACACTCTTGGCCACTTCCCAAATCCGGTCGGTGGGTCCCGTGTCGAGTGTAAAGACCACGGCCGAGCCTTGATGCTCAATAATGAACCCCATGGCGTCAAAGGGATGCCTCACTTTCACTGGAGTGACCCGATAGCCGCCGAGATCGAAGCTGACCTCATCAGTGATAGCGTTAAGAAAAATCGTCGGTCTCTCCGGAGACGGGAGCACAGTGAAGTCAGGCCAGATGATATCATTCAGGAGGTGGGTCTTGATCATGCGCTTGACCGTCTCATGAGTGTAAACCTGAAAAGGCTTGGGCCGGAGTCCAAAACAATTGTCGCAAAGGAAGGCGAGGTCTTTGGTGTGGTCAAGATGGCAATGGGAAATGAGAATATTCTCAATCTTGGCCTGCTGCTCAACGGTAAGGGCCCCTGCAACGGCGCCAGCATCAATTAAGAGTTTATCATCGATCAGAAAAGAGGTGGTGAAGTAACCCTTCGCCTGGCCCCCGTGACCACCCAATATTTTAATTTTCATTTAATAAGTTTAATGGGATTGAAAATATTCCTCAACCCTGTTTAACGATCCCTCTTTTGCCTATTGAGTTCGCCGTAAATTTCTTTAGTCGGTCGGTCAAGAATTTCTGCCAGAAGTTTCGCCAGAAGCTTAGGGTTCGCCCCTGTGGAGAGGATCTCTTCGGCCAGCTCGCGCAACTGGCCGTTTGATTGGCCCGTACTCTCCGGGTTGTAGAAGAGAACCACGAATTCCCCCCGGAAGGTCACACTAGACTTCACTTCGTTCCAAGCACTCCCCTTAAACCGCACCACCTGCTCGAACTTCTTTGAGAGCTCGCGGACCACGCAGATATCTGCAGCAGGGCGCTCGAGAGATAGCTCCCCCAGTGTCTCCTCCACCCTCGTAGGCGCCTCAAAGAAAATATGGGTCCCGTAGCCCACCTCCCGAAAAAAACGCAGGCGCTTCCCTGAATCACGGGGAAGGAAGCCATGAAACTGGAACGGGATCGGGGGAAGTCCCGAAACTTCTAGCGCCATAATCGGCGCCGACACGCCGGAGTAGGACTCTACAAGAAGGCCCCGCTCGTAAGCCCCGAGGACCAGCGGGTAAGCCGGGTCTGAAATGATCGGGCTTCCTGCCTCAGAGGCGACATAGAGGTCGCAGCTCTCGAGAACTTCCAGGAGTCGCTCCACTTGTCCTTCACCCGACTGGTCATGAAGCGAGAAGATTTTCTTTCCTATAACGCTG
Organism: Pseudomonadota bacterium; assembly: GCA_027487685.1. Classification (GTDB taxonomy): domain Bacteria; phylum Bdellovibrionota; class Bacteriovoracia; order Bacteriovoracales; family Bacteriovoracaceae; genus Peredibacter. The sequence goes on from JAIYDC010000055.1 coordinate 15,226, forward strand.
ATCTCGAGGTGATTCAGGAGCTCTCGAAATACCCGAGTATCTTCGACAGCAAAGGTCGTTCCGCTCCGAAGCGCCTCGACGACCCGAGTGGTAACATCGCCGAGGTTACCGATCGGCGTGTTCAACAGAATGATTTTTCCCACTCTAAACCCCTTTTAGATCTCGTGATAAATTAGCATAAGGCACACTGCCGAACAATTCCCAAGGAGATCCCATGACCATGAAGGCCAACATTCTACGCGACGCTGATGGGAACATCATCGTCCACATGCAGGGAGATCTCAACTACGACCATACCCTTCCGCTTCGAAACGAACTTCAGAGTATCGCAAACGCCAATCCAAATTCAACAATTACCATCGACCTTGGTGCCGTAGATTTCGTAGGTTCCTCCGGAATCTGTCAGTTTGTGGAGACTGTGAAGACCATTAAAGAGACCCGCCGCGCCCAAGTGAGCCTGTCCAACGTGAAGCCGGAGTTCCTGAAGATCTTCCGACTCCTCTCATTAAACGAAGCCGACTACGTCGCCGAACTGATGAACTTCGATACGGACGAAACCGATACACTGAACACGCGCTTCGGCAACCGGGCCCAGACCTTCGAGAACTAGAAGTTAAACTGAAAAAGATTCATATGGACAGGAGGCATCGCGCCTCCTTTTCTTTTTGCGCCAAGAGTAAAAGCCTGGCCATGGAATTTTTCCTGGAGCACCTGGAAGCGGTCGAAGAAACCGCCACCTGAACTCTCTCCGCCGCCTTCACCACCACCCCCATCACGAGAGTATTCGTCACTGTAGATGTCGCTAGACCTTTGATACGGAGAGCTGGTGTCTTCATAACTCCCCTGCCGCCGGTTGTGGTGTGATAGAAGAACGTAGCTCCCGAAAATAATCCCTGCATAAAGGCCTAAGGAAGCTCCTTGAGAGATGGCCCGTGATGAAGTCCCGAACGCCATCGTGGCGGCCCCTAGGAGTGCACCACTAGCGGTGCCGTATCCGACGATGGTTAGAAAGGCCTTGGCCTTCGGAGGGATTTCTTCGGCCCTCGCTGACGCCGGGGCGAAAAGGCCACTGGAGATGAGCACCACAAGCATGACACAGGTAAATTTTCTCATTCCTTAAGAGTAATGAATGTTTGAAATTTTTGCAAAAAAAGCTTACCCGACTAGTTCTCTTTATGGACTCCTCTGGCACCGAGGGAAATGAGAAACGTCACAGGATGTCCAAAGACTGCTGCCAGGAAATTTGCGGCGCCGATGATTCTAGCGCGCTGACCTCTCTGGAGCGCTTCCCCACCGGTCATGGAGCTCTTCACCTCAACGACATCGATGGTCCAGCTCCCACCTCGCTTATCAAACCGAACCAAGTCGAGTTGCCCCAGGTTGCGCTCCCGCAGCAGCGAGGGTGAGACAAGGATGGGCACTCCCGAGGCATGAAACTGCCGGGAAACGGCCCGCTCCCGTTCAGGACCGGAGGAACTCCCGGACCCCCTTAAAGGTCTTGCGGTGAATCGGTGACGGCCCGAATTCTTGGATCGCCCGTCGGTGCTCCTTGGTCGGGTAGCCGAAGTGGGCGGCGAAGCCGTAGTGCGGGTAAAGGTCATGCATCTCTCTCATGTAACGGTCGCGCTTTTCTTTGGCGATGATGCTCGCAAGGCCTATGAGCACTGATTTTGTATCCCCCTTAATCACAGGGATTTCGCACCAAGAAGAGGGCGTTGAATTACCCCATCGCAAGCGGTGATTGCCATCGATAAAGATCGTCGTTGATGAAGTCTTCGGATCCGAAATCGCCTGAGCGGCGAGCTTCATTCCTTCAAGGCTTGCAGCGAGAATATTCATCTCATCAATCTTCTCGTGGTCCATATCCCAGGTTACATAGTCCACGAGGAGACCACGGACCTCAATCACTCCAGGCCGTCTAAACGGCAGGTCAGAGACGCCCAGTTTTTTTAGAAGGCCTCCTCGGTCATTGGCATTAAGCACTTTCGAATCTCGGATTCCTCGGGCACGAAGAGTTCGAAGCACACCTGTGAAAGCAGCAGCATCAGTCGCGCGCAGCCTGACCGCACCAATAACCACTGGCCCAGAAAGAGGACCACGACCTACCTCGTCGACGGCGATCACTTCATGCGGGTAATTTGTGATGTATTTGCTTTCGAACATGCGCCTCTAGGAATCATTTAAAATGTGTAGCCGATGTTCAGTCCTAGGAGGACAAAGGTGGGAATTCGGCTAAAAGTTCGGATGACGCCTTTGACGTCTTCCCGGTTATCTGAATCGTCCAGGGAATCGAGAACATTATCATCGACCCGAGTTTCAAGCATGGGAACGTTGATCCTCAGCCAGTCCACTCCAAGGGTCAGGCCATTGTCCCACTGCCAGCGGTTACCGAGGCCCCCAGACACACCGAGATTTTGAGCTCGAAAAGAGGACTGGATCCGATCACCTAAGCTGTCTACGAAAACACCCCCTAGCCGCGCTTCGAAGGTGCTCAGAACTGCACCAAAGCTCAAGTGAAAGGAGTTCCCGAAATAGCGGCGGGCGTGAAGAGTGGTACGGCGCTCGCTGATTTTCCCGAGGTCAACTCCGATAAAAGACGTATTGATGGTCTGAAAGGAATATTCCCCTTCAAGAGTCCACCGCTCAGAAAAGATATGGGTATAGCTAAGGGTATTTTTTGAGGGTAGCCAACTTGTGATCGCTTGGTGCCCAACCATGACAGTTCCACGAGAGGCATCTCGCGCGGTCTGTGAAGTCGAGGGGCGGATCTTGACGATGGGTCCCGGCAGGTTTCCTTCTGGAGGGCCCTCTACCGGGATTGGGGTGCCGGAGGACTCTTCATTTGTGAGCTGAGGGACCTTGAGATCCAACGATTGCCCCAAGGCAAGCTGAACGGAAAGTGCCAAAATCAGAACGAGAAATTTCATGTCGACCGCCTTAAAATAGGAAAGGCCCCATAAGGGGCCTTTCCAGCTTTTACTACGTTTGTGATTACCGAGAGTAATCGATGGCAACGCGAGCTGCTTTACCAGTTCTCTCACGAAGGTAGTTGTGCTTAGCGCGACGAGACTTACCTTTTGAGATAATCTTGACGCCTTCAACCGACGGTGAGTGGAATGGGAAAACGCGCTCAACGCCTACGCCGTCAGAGATCTTACGGACGCGGAAGTGACCGTTCATTTGACCCGGGTGCTTCATCGCGATGCAAGTCCCCTGGTAGACCTGAATACGGGTCTTCTCACCTTCCTTAATTCGAACAGCAACTTCAACAGTGTCACCTGTCTTAAAAGCTTCGAACTTAGAAATGTTCGGGTTTGCGTGTTTCTTTTCAACAACATCAATCAAATTCATAGCTTCTCCAAAACGTATCCGTCCTTGTACTTCACGTGGAGTCAGAGGGACGGGAAAAAATTAAGGGCCAGAGGCTCGGGCCAGTCGGTCGCAATAAATTGCGACTGCTGAACGAACAGACAGATGATTATATCCGTCATCTGCTATGCCAAATATAGGCTCTAGCCGAAAATCGGCCTGTTCAACAACCGGAGCAGTTAATCCCCATCCTGTACC
>JAIYDC010000048.1 GCA_027487685.1 Pseudomonadota bacterium
CACTCGAGTTTAGAGATGATGACTCCGGTCGAGTTTGCCAGAAGAAGAGAGTCTATGCTAATTGCTTAACGCTAAATGTATCAGATTGTGATTTCCCGATGAGTGGGGGAATCGCCGTCCTTTTAGGACAGGTTTTGGATACATCTCCCCGGATGTGGATGAATCTCCAGGTTAATCTTGATATTTGGGAAGCTGAAAGGGATGTCGCCTAAGTATGAGCCTAGTTAAACGTCCACGCACAATTAAGATGGCCCCTCCCGGTTATCATGTCGTTAAAAGGCATCTTAGAATTTCTGAGACCGGAATTAACTATTACGTTAAGGCACATCTTAGAAAGAATAGGGGAGTGAAGTACGTACTTCTTCCTGAAAATGTTTTACATCTTTACTGGCTTGGGGAACACGATAATACGAGACTAGGGAAGGTCTCTGGCTTTTCTGAATATCCCGAATTAGATTCCGTCATTCACTTTTGGATAAATTTTTGGAAAGACATGGGGCTTATATTACCAGCGGATTTTGATCCCTTTCTAATTAAAGTAATCATTGCTGTTGAATCCAGTTTTAGAGTCAAAGCTGATCCTAGATCAAAAATCAGTTCTGCCTACGGACTTATGCAAATCACAAATTGGACTCGTAATGATCTTAAAGGCGTAAGAAGAAAAGGTAAAATGTCTTTGCAGAATCATTATTTGGATTTAGAGAGACAAGATCTAGAAGATCCTGTGATTAGTATTGCCGCCGGAATCAGATGGCTTTCCTACAAATTCTCTTCAATCCCAAAGAAAAAAAGGAATCTATTTAATGTCATTCGTGCCTATAACGACTGGGAGAAGGGTGAACCTTATGCAAAAGAAGTTATTGATCTTTATAATGCTTCTCAGCCAGATCGCTTTAAGTAAAGATTCAGACCCTTATGTTGAAAAATTAAGGAATAAGACTTACTTAAAGCTTCCAGATGGTAAGGAAATTCTGCTTTCTTATCCACTGAAATATAATGAAGGCGTGGGCGAGAAAGTGAGAGTCTTTATGAGAAGTGGATCTAAAGTCTTATGGGACAAATCATTCTCAGAAGAATTCGGCACTTTATGGCATGAGGCTTATTTTATCCCGATTAAGAAAGATACGTTCATTTTGGATATAAACAATGATTCCATTCCAGAAATTGCAATTGCCGTATGGAGTGGAGGGAATGCGTCAGAAAAATCCTCGGCCCTTATATTTTCAGTAAACGATCATTCGCTTGAATTTTTTAAACAAGAGCCGATTGCGATTGAATTCACAAGATCTGTTTATAAGTAAAGTGCTTCCTATAGGCATGAACCTATAGAGAGGTGAAATCATAACCTTGGGCTATACTTTCTATGATGCTGGTTCGAAAATCCTCCGCTTAGGGGCACCATAGAAGCCCCGTTTAACCCACGGGGGCTTTTTTTATTTATGGCGGAAGAGCGCATATGATCAATTGTTTTCATAATTTCTTGTCACTTCGAAGTTGCAGACGAATTCAACAATTCTTCCTCCAGGACTTTATTTGGTATCTCCTGGCCTGTGCTCTTCTAGCATGGATGTTTAAGGACTATTTTTTTACATCCACCGTCCTTGGCGGAGTAGCACCATTCCACTTCGACCTTGCGGAGAAAACCTGGTTTTTCCAAAATATTCGTTCTGGACATCTTTACTGGCTTTATCCTCAAAATGAACTTGGACATTTTGTAGCAACTAACCCCGCCAGCGGATTATTATTTCTACCGAACTTTTTATATGCCCTGTTTGATTCCCATCATGCACAAAAATTTTTGTTCATTTTCCATTACCTGATACTCCTTTCCGGCCTGGCGAGTTTGCTAAAGCATTTTGGTAGCAAGCAACAGTCGTATGTCGTGGCCCTCCTCGGGATTTCACTTGGTTTGTCGGCGTCGCTCCCTCTTCACGTTGCGCTTCCGTATGTATCTTTTTTTCCTTGGTCCATTTCAATGACTCGAAATCTGTGGCTCAGTGGTCATGGGGTATTGAAGTCCGGGCTGGCGGTAGCATTTGTTTTTTTACTCGGGGATCCGCTCATGGCGGCCACCGGAGCAGCACTGGGCAGTCTTCTCGGTTGGTGTTCAGTCTCGAAACCAAAGAGGCCTCTGAATCTTGCCATGGCCGCTTTCGCTGCCCTGATCGTTTGCTCTCCGCACCTCCTCGCAATCATTATGGATGCGAAGAATAACTCCCGTGCCCTCGGAATCTCATCTTACGAGGCGTTGAGTTATTCGACGGCGCCGATCCGGATACTGGACTGGCTATTTCCGATTTTCAACTTGTACCAGAAAAGTGACTATCTCGGAATCGGGTTCCATTCTCAATGGTGGTTTCCTCGGATTGGCGGAGGTTTGATTCTTACCGGGCTGATGATTTTTGGCTTCTGTAAGTTCAGAGGAAAAGCTCGCTGGTGCATTCTTTTACCTGCGCTATTCTTTATTAATCTATCTCTTGGTCAATTTTCAGTGGCGGCCGAATTTATTTTCGAGTATATACCTCCTATCTCTTGGACTCGTTTTCCGGAGCGATATCTCAATTACGCCTGGCCTTTGCTTATGATATTTGTACTCAAAGGGCTTGAGGTTCTTCCGAAAAAAATTGCGTTTGTGTTGTGTTTGATCGCACTTATCGAGAACGTGACTTACCCGCTTGAGTTAGATCTCCTAAAAATTTCTGATCTTAAATCCGATCTTCCGAGTGAACACTGGGTGGGAGATAATGTTCACCCGACGAGATTCTTAACGTGTGAAAGAGGGGCCAGGGGAGACGAGGCCTTACAGTACTATGACGTTCGTGGATATGGATTGAATATGGTGAACGGCACTTCAAATACCAGATCTGCGGGGCTTAAATTTCAGGGCTGTCCCTCTGCACTTAGTGTAAGTAGTCAAAAGTGGTTAGGGTGGACCCATGCGATTGTGCCTGATCAAGGCGAAATGTTGACTCCAACTCAGTATCCAGGTCTCTCTCAGTCTAGGTCTTTCTCTGCGGGGCAAATCTGGGAAAGCAAATTTGGTTCGCCCCTTCATGCCTATTGGGTCGATAGACCCGTCAGGGGAAAGTTAATTGAAAACATCAATCTGGAGCCTTCGACCATCGCAAAGATAGAGCGTGCTTCAAAGGGCGAGATGTTCGTAGATGTGACTGGTCCGCTGAACAAGGGCACTTGCGATAAAGAATCCTTAAGCCTCAAGGCGGGGCCTGGCGGCCAATCCTTTGAAGTTGAGATACCCGACCATTGTCATGGGCTTCTCGCTCTTCCCTGGGCCATGCATTGGGGTTGGAAGACAACTCCCTATGTTCCGATAAATACAGGAAATAGCGCTATCTTAGTTCTAGATATTCCACCGGAATTGCGTCGGGTCACGCTATCTTTCACACCTCCCTGGATGAATCTCACGGCAGTTTTTTCAATCTTTGCACAACTCCTTTTTGGGCTGATAATTTTAATCAGCCAATTCAAGCATGCATCGGGGATGGCAAATGTTTTTGATGAGACTCTTGGTTCTACTACTTAGTCTTTTAGGGCTTGTTTCATGTTCCCAGCAGGGAAGTTCAAAAGCTGTTGTGACAGTTGTTCAGGCCGATCTCTCATCAATTGCCAATCCTGCAATTTTTTTTGGGAAGAATCTCACCAATGGGAAGAGAACAGTCAAAAAGTTAGAACCCGGCTCAAATACAATTGAGTTGAGTCTTCCGAACGGTGATTGGCGATTTTCAATTATGGCCTGGGACGGAACGAACGTCTTTGAAGGAATCGCTCGTTGCTATTCTGATACTTTCAAACTATGTGGCGGAAAGGTCACTGTTAATGCCGAGCTAAGCCGATACGGTTGTGCTAACCCTGTTTTCGGTGGGTCTGATTCTCATGATGCTACGAATGGACTTCGCTCAGTAGTCTACCATGCGTGTTCAACTGTCTCAGAGGTTACAGATCAATCGAGTAATTGCAACGGTGCTTTTCGAAGTTTAAATCGCTCTTTTAAGTTCAGCATGCTTCAGATGGACGAAGAATCAGGTCCAGGAAAATCGGTTGCTCTTGAAACGGGCTGCTTTAACTCTGCGGAATTATCTGCATCGATTTCCACCGGACTGCGACTCCCTCTTGGTGACGTAGGGGAGAGCATTGAGCTCGTAGTGAAGGGGTATCCAGATGCTGATTGCCTAGGTTCTCCAACGATTCAAGCTTTTCCTAATGGCCTCAAGGCGCCAAATTCAAAAGCATTCAGTAGCACTTCGACGACATGGTTTGCAATCTCGCCTGGTCTCTATAATGCAGTCCAACTTTATTCAGAGTCGGGATCCATTTGTGATTTCGGTGCTCAGGTTGTCCCGACGAAAGTGGGAGATTCTACTTACGTCTTCAGGAGGATAACTTCTGGAACTGATAGTTACTTAATGAAGAGCACTGGCCTTGGTTTAAATTCTGGCCTTCCCATTCTTACAGATTCTGGGCAAAGTATCGGAACTGTTGATTCTGGACTCTTAGTAGGGACGAACTATTACTTTGTAGCGGCCAAAGAAAATGCCTTCACCTTTAGGCTTTACTCTTTTAGTGGGAACTCCGCTTACGACCTGGTCGGAACTAATTTGATTCAAAATGGTGATGCCTCAAATAGAACCGGAGCTGATAAAGGTCTTGCAGTATATGAATCAAAAGTCTATTTTGGTTTTCGTCCATCCATAGGTGCATCAAGGATGTTCTGCTCTGTCTCCTTGGTTGATAATTTATTTGACTGCAGTGATGACGATACCCAGTTTTTAAACGCAACGGTGGTGGCAAGCAACAGCTCAGGGGTTTACTACACTGCGAATGACACCATGAACTCTTCGAAGTTTAGTCTCATCCATTTCGATGGCACTGATCACAATGTGAAAGAAGATTTGAACACACTCAATGGCTCAACGGTGATGAGTTCGTGGCAGAAGCCAGAGCTACTATCAGTAGGAGCTTTTGAATACCTCTATCTTCCAACCAATACTGGAGCAGCTCTTATTAATATTCTAGGAAGCCTAACCACAGTTATGTCAACTAAGGTCGACGTATATCCTGTCATCCTACCAGATGAGATTCTTACCTCCGAATTAGGACTTCCCATTATTGTTCAGAATGCGAGCATCTCTAATGTAGCGACTTTGGCAAACTACAATTTTGGTGTCTCTCAGGAATCAAAGCCCATTGGAAGAATCGGGAATTATTTTTATTTCACTGTGCGTAGTTCTTCTAATACTCACATCTATGCTTTTGATTCTTTTTTAGATCAAGTTACAAAAATAACATCGGTTGATGGTTTCAGTGATTACTCCTTCGCTATCCTCAATAATAAAGTTTACTTTATTCCACTGTATGACCCTACTCCCCGAACACAACTCTATCAAATCGATGGCGTAGCCCTTACTCTAGTATCGAATGTAAGCTCTTCTGTAAATTCTTGGAGCCCTATTATAACTTCTAAGGGTAAAATGTATTTTACCGCTGATAATGGAACATCTGGTTCGGAACCATGGGTTAGTGATGGTACGCCGGCAGGGACTCAATTATTGAAGGATATCACTCCAGGGAGTTCTGGGTCATTTTCACAGTTCCTAGGAGAGTACGGGGACTATGTCTTGTTTAAGACTTACGATCGACTTTATCGGACCCAAGGGACAACGGAGACGACTTCCATTCTTTACGGTCATCCCAGCGGATCAGGATTTGGTGTGATCAATCGGCTTGAAGGCGGTATTCTCGTTCCTTTCCAATATACCTCTCCGGCAATAACCCGCGGGATGGTTTTTTTTAAGCCTTTAACCCCGTAAGTAATTTTTCCCCGAGTGGTAGATCAATATGACGGTATATCTAAGCTCTGATGCCATTGAACTTTCGATTCTCTTCCCCTGCCTGAATGAAGAGGAAACAATTGGCGGTTGTATTCAACAGGCCAGGGATTATTTAGTAGAATATGGCATCAACGGAGAAATTGTCGTTGGTGATTCCGGTTCTTCAGACCGCTCGAGGAAAGTTGCAGAAGATCTCGGAGCACGAGTTTTTGTCGCCTCGGACAGGGGCTACGGTATGGCACTGCTTACGGCAATGGGCCATGCCAGAGGCAAGTTTTTTGTTATGGCGGACTCGGACGGTAGTTACGATGTTGGCGCTATCGGAGATTTCCTCGAGAAGCTCCGGCAGGGTTACGACCTAGTTGTGGGAAATCGCTTTGCTGGGAGAATCTATCCTCGTGCCATGCCATGGATGCATAGGTACGTAGGAAACCCTTTTCTTTCTTCGATTGGAAGGATTCTATTTCGGACTCCGGTTCGAGACTTTCACTGTGGGATACGTGGATTAAGCAAAGAGGCGTTTGAACGTTTTGATCTACGAAGTACGGGAATGGAGTTTGCTAGTGAAATGGTTGTTAAGGCGGCACTTCAAGGCGCTCGCGTGACAGAAATTCCTACGATCTTGCGGCCCTCTGGCCGCTCTAGGCCTTCTCATCTCAGGCCGCTAAGGGATGGGTGCCGTCATTTGCTACTTATGCTTACGATTTCACTCGGTGTAGGACATGGCAAATAGCATAGACTACTTCGGCCGAAATCACTGGCTCTCTGACATCCAGCAGAGAGTAAGTCTTCTCGCACGGCGAAGAATGTTTGAAAAATGTCCATGGGGGCAAACGAAGAAGAAGCGACTTCGGATTTTGGATATTGGTTCAACGCCAGATCAAGAAAGAGGAGATAGTAATTGTTTTATCAGATGGTGCATGGAAAGAGGCGATGAGGTCTCTGCTGCGTCTGTTGAAGATATCAGTGTGCTTAAGGAAAGCTACCCTGAACTTAATGTTCTGGATAAACTGCATCCCGCCCCGTCGAAATGGATAATGAAGGACGTAGAGTACGACTGGTGTATTGCCTCTGCCGTACTAGAGCATGTCGGTTCATATAATAATCAGGTTCATTTCCTTTCTGAATGTGCTCGTATAAGTCAGCGATTGTTTATAACAACTCCGAACCGATATCACTGGTTAGAGTTTCATACCAAGCTTCCATTCATACACTGGTTGCCAAGAAAAATCCATCGCTGGATTCTAGAATGTCTTGGAATGCCCTTCTGGGCCCAAGAAGATAATTTAAATCTTCTTTCCATACATGAGCTTGAATCCATCGCTACAAAATCATTAGGTAGCGATTTTGTTTTTAGCGTAACTTCTGTGTGGACTCTAGGGATGCCAAGTAATTTACTGCTGATTGCCCATAGGAGGAGTCAATCATGGAGTGTTTGACATGTGTCTGAATCGAGCACATTGACCCTTCTTCTATCCTCGCAGGAAAGTTTTAATAGGTCATAGGCCTTTTATGGGTTAGAGCATCATGAATCAACGTCCTCATCTCGTGGAACACTACAACTACCGAAGAATAACATTTTGATTAAGAATGTCTTTTTGTATGCTGGATCGGTATCGTAAGATGACTATCCAAAATTTAGAGCTATATAAGCACTTGGCAGCTATTCTTTAATAATTCTTCTCTATTTCCGACTCAAGAGCGAAGATTGAATTATAAATTTCCCGGCGCACCATGTTTATTTCTTATCCTTTCAGCGCGTTCAAATGAGCGGGAAGTCTTTGTTCAGAAAATTCTGGGTCGGATGGCAATAGTTGAAAAAAAATGGACAGCTAAATCAACTCGCAGCTAGTAATGAACCTGTGACCCTAGAGGCGATCCGTACAGTACAAGTCGGTTCTATCTTAAATACGATGGCACTAGAACTTATCAACCAACTTCAAAAACTTTCCACTACTGAGTCTCGGCTTTAAATTCCGCTCCTCTTCGGTGCCGATGTAATTCATGGCGATAAAATCCTAGAATAAAAAGTCCAGCTCTACATTCGAGATATGGTCTCGTCAGCAACGAGGCTTTTGTTAGAGTTCAAAGGTGCGAGGAAAGTGATACTCTCATCAGGACAGGATCAGGCAATGGACTTCGTCCTTACGCGCAATGATCTAAAATTCTGGACAGGGTATCTAAATTGGGTTTTCGGGCCAGGAGAATTTAGATTCTCTCTAGGTAGAAGCTCGGCCTAGCCCATCGAGACAACACGGCAATTCACTAGATTCAAGACACTGATTTCTCGTTCTGGACTTCCATCAATCGTCAGGTCATTTAAACACCAGTGAGGTAACGCTTACGGCGTCTTTAGATTTTTTAATTATTTCATAGAAGCTTTGAGGACGGTGAATGTGCATAATGTCTTCAAAGGAGAATCTATGCTTCGTTTCTTTTTCATGTTCCTTACAATCATTTCTATTCTTCCCCCGGCACAAGCAGAACTCGAACTCAAGGATCTGGGACTTGGCGAACAAGTTGTAACCGTTTCAAAGGCTGATCGTAAAAGACAGGAAACCTTAGAGGAGCGCCATTCGATGTTAAAGCGTCACGAAGTCCTTGGTCTTACGACACTTGGTCTCATGACTGCAACCATGCTCACTGGTGGGAGTGCCATCGATAGTAACGTTCACATGTATCTCGGAATGGCGACCGGTGCTTTGTATTTCACCACCGCTTATTATTCTCTCACCGCCCCCAAGCCGTCAGGTATACGCGACCGAGGAAATATCGTGTGGCACAAGCGCCTCGCATGGATCCATTTTCCGGCCATGGTACTGGCACCTATCCTCGGCTACATGTATAAGAGAAATGAAGAGAACGACCGGAAGAGCTCCTCACTCGTCAAACAGCATCCAACAATTGCGGGCATAGGCTTCGGCGCCTTTGCACTCTCGGCGGCGCTCATGACCGTTGAGTTTTAAGGAGGATCGATGAAAAAAGTATTTTTTTGTTTTGCTTTTCTTGCTCTCTCTACAGCAGTCCTGGCCGCAGACTATCAGCTGACCGACGCTCAGGCCACCTACACTGTAAAGCATCTCGTTAAGACCGTGATGGGAACCTCTCAGGAACTTCGTGGTAAGATGTCCTGTACTACGGGTGCTTGTGAGTTTCTTGTAGCAGCCCCGGTTAAAAGCTTTATTTCAAGTGACTCAAATCGAGACCTGAACATGCAGACAGTCCTCGAAGCTGACCGCTATCCGTTGATCACCGTTAGAGGTAAGCTCCCCGAAGCCCAGTTAGGTCAGGAATCATATTCTTTCCCAGCTCGTGTTACTTTTCATAACATCGAGAAAGAGTATGCCGTCAGTGTACGCCGCAAAGGTGCTGGTGGCACTGGCGCCTTTACCTTAAGACTCGAGGCCCACGGAGTCGAGAGACCAAGTCTTCTTACTGTTGCTATCGATGATGAGGTTCCTCTGACTTTCTCGTTTACTTGGAAAGCTAAATAGGTGATCTTTCTTTTTCTTCTTCTTAGCATCTTCTGTGCATCTGCACAGGAGATGATCGGCCTCTTTGGAGACTCACCCTTTTCCTCTTCTCTTGATGCCGAGGCCCTCTTGGCCGGTGCAGTGGATTCCAGGACTTTGGGTGCTTCTCATCTCTTTAAACGGAATGAGAACTCTCGTTTCGGTGTGTCTGGACGGTACCTTCGTTTACAGAATTCGGGGACTCTTGTGCCCGAATTTACCGGTCTTACAGGCAGTCTAACGTACCAGAGATTTCTTCAAAACGAGCGAAGCCTCTCCGTCATCTCCTCCTATGGTAGCGCGAGTGATAAACCCTTCCGTGATGGCCGCGATTCAACTTTTATGCTGAACATGCTTTACCGCTCTTCTCCCAAATGGATCTGGCTTGGTAACTACTCCAATAATCGTCCCTTCCTTAATAACGTCCCACTCCCTGGTTTTCTTTACATCGGTGAGCAGTCACGGGAACGTTCAGTCATGCTCGGATTTCCTTTTGTAAACTATCTCTCACCGATTGCTGGTGGTCCTTTTTCTATCCGCTACCTGGCAGTCCTTCCGTTTAATCACCGATTAAAGCTTAGCTATACGGGGCTGACTTTGTTCCGCCCTTTTCTTGCCGTCGAGCAGTTAACGCAAGTTTTTTTTGATTCTTCAAGGCGAAGTAACGGCCTTAGGACTTTTTGGTTTGAACGTCGCGGGGCCCTAGGAGTCGAGAAGTCATTCGGGCCCGTCTTCCGCATCGAGTTTCAGGCGGGAGCAGCGTTTGATCGCGAATACTTCGTCGCTCGCTCTTTTCGAGGAAGTGCTCGAGAGCGATGGAATATTGCAGATACCGGTTTCATTGGATTGACTCTTCGGACGCTTTTTTAAACAATCCTGTAATGATAGTTTTTAATGATGAATGATAACCACAAGATTCTTATTCTTGAATTGCGCCGTCTTGCCTATGAGGCTCGCCTTCAGTCACGTTCTCGTCATCCTGCCTTAGCTCTTCAGCGGCTTGGTCTGGCGCTTCAATCTCTTGCAGTCTCTCTTGAAGGGGGCAGTGTTGATAAGTCCCCGTTCACTCCTCGGGAACAGGAGATCCTGGGCCATGCTGCCAATGGGTTCACGAACCGCGAGATCGCCAGGGCCCTCGACCTATCAGAGAAGACTGTCGAGTTCCATCTCGCCTCAGTCTTTGCGAAAACCGATACTTCGAGCCGGACGGAAGCGGTGGCCTTCTCTCTCCGGGCGGGCTGGCTTTCTCCGACCTAGGGAATCCCCTAGCTACCCGTAACGTCAAACTCCGCTATACTAAACTTCTCCCAATTTAAATTTCAGGTAGGGCCTTCACGGCCCGTCTGATCTTCGCTATCCTGAGTCCATGCCAGGTTTTTTGACCCCCGAACAAAGACAGGAACTTCTTTCA
>JAIYDC010000060.1 GCA_027487685.1 Pseudomonadota bacterium
AAGTGGCGCAGTTTTTATGGACTACTCCTTCGCTTCAAGGCGAAGAGCTCTCGAGAACTTAGAATCAAAATCCGAGAGGAGTTCCAAAGGATTTGCTCGGTCAGGACGCTCGTAAAACCATTGGATGATCAACTTAAGCGGACTTGGGAGAACAGAGAGAGACTTTTTCTCTTCCTTAAATACCCACAGCTTCCGCTGCATAATAATCAAGCGGAACTCGACGTCAGGGAACGAGTGATTAAGCGAAAGATCTCGCTCCAGAACCGATCCATTAGCGGTGTCCGTACTTGGGACCTCATGCTCTTATTGGCATCGACGTGCCGGAAGTTAGAGTTAAGTTTTTTTTTTTTTTTTTCGACGACCGGATCTCGCAAAGAGAGGCCATCCCGTACCTCGGGAAGATAGTTAACTCATTGGAAAATAACACTTTTTTGAGCTGTTACCCGGAATCGTCTAACTTCTATACGGTGCAAGCAAAACATTCAAAACGGCACCCTACAAGGACTTTAGCCTTTATGATTGGGTTACTAAACCCTTGCATAACGCAAACAATCCATAGGAGGATTTATGAAAAAGTTTATTGCTCTCGTTCTTATCACTACCTCTCTCTCAAATGTCTTCGCTAATGTGTCCGATGTCGTCGGAGGCACACTTCTAGTCTCAGCAGCCACGACTCTCTCACCTTTTGTTGCAGCGACACGAATCCTAGATGCGGCAACCGCAACGGTTATTTCTCCATTTGTAATCACAATTGCTGCGATTGCACAGCGCCGCGGTGTCGCTGGTAAAGAACAGATCAAGGATGACCTTATTGCACTCAACGATGACATGGTAGCAGGCCGTGTTTCTACTATAGAAGAAGTTCGTCAACCAGCTCTGAAGGAACTCCTCGAAGAAATCGCGAACGATCAGGAACAGATGAATAGCATCAACACAGTTGTGGCTTCAGACTCCAAGCTTCATCAGGTCGCCACTGCTGTTACGATCGCTCTCCTCGCTGAATAATCCATCTTGAGCCATTGAATAAACAAACTTAGACGTTATTCGTTAATCGGGCAGCCACATCGTTGGCTGCCTTTCGGTAATGATTTACAAAAGTGTAGAACCTGTTGAGTTTCTCATCCATTTATTTTCTAAGCTTAAAGGGATTTAGTCTGCTCTTCCTGTTGGCCAGGTCTGCTTGTTGCTTGAGGGTCAGCTGCCCTGACTCCATCAGGCGTTGATAGGGTGTTTTTGGCCTATCGTACTCTTTCTTTATCCTGCTACCAATTCGATGTTTCTTCTTAAGCTTCATCGCCGAGGTATAGAAGTTCTTCAATGGGCACCAGTAGTTCTTGTAAATATCATTCATGAGACTCACCAAGTATTCATCCGCAAGCCTTTCGTAACCGAACAGATTTCTGACGTGGGTAAAGTTCTTTTGCTCCACATGGGCGTTATCGTTTTTCTTATAGGGCCTTCGTCTGACATAATTGATTGGTTCCTCGCCCCTTTGGGCCAGGAACCCATAGACTTCCTGGTTCATAAACTCACTCCCATTGTCCGTGGCAACTCCGATCAACCTGAAGGGCAGAGAGTCTTCAATGTCCTTCATTTGCTTCATGATCGTTGCCGAAGTCTTAGAGAACGAGGCCCTGTTTTCCGTCCAGCCCTTGCTAATATCGGTCATCGTCAGAGACCACGCAAATTGCCCTTCTAAACTGTCTCCACAGTGAGCGACAGTGTCGGCCTCGAAGTATCTGCTACTCTCTCGCTGCTCCTCTCTTAAAAGGTCCAAAGGGATTTGAACTTTCATCTTCGGGGAGTGGTCGTGCTCCTGGGATGCTTTTTCTTCCAAGGTCGTAGGTGCCGCTCAATCGTCGAGGACCCCATGGAAAGAAGACTCCTCTTAATCACTTCATCACAGTCAAGGTCATATGGCAGCCAGTGAGGCAGGGCCTCCTTCAGAGTTGTAGAGCACGGGTTACCCATGATCGCCCAGAGCTCGAGGAGCTTCCTAGAGACGGCATCTGGGTACTTTCGAGGGGCACCTACCCTTTTGATGTAGGGCCAGACGTTTTTGAGAGAAGTTTTATGGCGTGTTTTCGGTTGTAGTTACAGTTGGAACAAAACTCGTTAAGTATCTGATTTTTTTTTGTTTTTTGGAACTTTTTCTGTAGCGTTTTTTGACAGCGACGAGATAAGCCTGTCTGGCCCCGATTTCCATTAGCGACCTCCAAGTCGTTAACAATTAAGATGTTTTTGGTAACTTAATTATGGAACATCGGGGTTCTAAATCACCATTCTTCACACCCATTTCGGTGTCATTTTCAATGGTTCAATTCGTTGTTGATCTCATTCATGAGACTCCTACTCAGTCTTCTTTTTACTATTATCGTCTACAAAATAGACAGTATTGATACTATATCTAGTTGAAAAAACCTACAAAAGTCTTGGCGCGCTCCTTGCTTGTCAACTGGGATATTTCTAGCCGTAATCTTTACAAAGGCAAAGTTTATGAAATTCACTTTTTCACTGTGCCTCTTTTTTCTGTCCATCGTTGTAAGTGCTGGCACCGTAACCGTCGACGGGTCACCGTTGCTCAGGGAAGCCCTTGCAGAGGCTCAGGCACTCTTACCGTCGGAGTATCTGGATAAAGTATCCGGTACGGTTACAGTTCGGGAATTAGCACTCAATACAGACGTTCACTTTCGAACTGAAGATCTTTGTAAAATTGAAGAGGGCGTGGAATTTGGATATGCTCGTCGTCGAGCAGTTACAATCAGTAAGCGCCTCGTTGAACTTGCCGCTACAAACACAACCACCTTCTCATGCGGTCACAGAACATTTCGAAAAATGCTCCTTGCCGTTCTTATTCACGAATTAACCCACGTGAAGGATAACGCTGAAAATATTAGTACGGATCCTGATTTTCAACGCATCGTGGGTATGAAGCGTATCCGAAGCAATTCACGTAGAGCACTCATGAACCGTAACGCTGCGACCTCAGTTGATCCTTACGAATTTAAGAATCTCGCAGAATCTCTTGCGGTCAATGCGGAGTATTTTGTTCTTGATCCCGAATTCGAATGCCGGAAACCGGCCACCGCTCAATTTCTCGCGCGTCGTCTTGGAGTCCGCTTACGTGGGGAATGTCGTAAGAGCTACACTGTTTTCATGCAATCTGCTTTCCCAGAAGATAACTACTCAGTCTCGGCTTCAATCGATCCACGCCGAATCTACCAGGTTCACTATCTTTTTGCAGGCCAGGGTCAGGCGATTATGTCTCGGTGGGGGCATGCGATGTTCCGCCTTGTTATCTGCGCACCTTCTCGTACACGCGTTGGTCCTGAGTGCCTCGAGGACGTTTCTCACCACCTGGCCCTTACTTATCGCGCCAACGTTACAGACCCGAATTTGAACTATGCCCGTGGTGTATTCGGCGGCTATCCTTCTCAGCTCTTCATTATGCGCTATCTTGAGGTTCAGCAGGAATACACCAAAAACGAGCTGCGCGATCTTTTTAGTGTCCCACTCCGTCTCACAAGTTCCGAGCTTGCTGAGTTCGTTAATGTGACCATCGAGCGCTACTGGACTTATCAGGGGAGATACTATTTTATTGATAACAACTGCGCTACCGAAGCGGCTAAGCACCTTGCAATCGCCTTACCTGATGCCCAATCGCGCCTCATCGGTTCAATCACACCACTTAAGATTTACAACGATATTGTCCGCAACAGCGCTCAGCTTTCCGACGGATCTCTTCGGGGTCTAGACCGAGAGCAACTTCGCCAGCGCGGGATCCTGATCGAAAGCATGTTCCCGAAGCTTGACGAGACTTATCAGTATCTCCGACCTCATCTTCCTTCATTCTCTGCGAATTCTCTTCAACGTTTTCTTAGTAAAACAAAGGCTGTCGAAAGAATCCGTGACTACGAAATGTTTGCCGAAACGATCCGAGAACTCTCTCCTGTTCTCCGTAAAGAAGCTGTTCTGCGTTTATCATTTTTCGAGCGCTACCTCGCAGGCCGATTCTTGCAGGAGCTTCCGAAACTTGCCATGGAGAAGATTAATCGTGACGAAGAACTGAAGCAGCAAGTTGCACAGTTCGGTCAAGGACTTCGACTCCTGACACTCCAGCCATGGGATGTGATTGACGCTAGGTTCGGCGCGCCGACTGAGAACGAGTTCGAGGCTCAGTTCCCCCGCTTCATCGAGACGCGGAGGGCACAGCTTCGGACTTCCACTGAGACTCAGTTGGGTCAGCTGCAGTCGATTCTAGAGAAGCCGCACTTTGAGGTGGAGCTCGCCGAAGTCGAGGCCCTGAAGAAGACGCGAAGACTGATCGCCGAACTTATTGTTCAAGTAAACCAGTAATACAAGCTATAGCGTCATCGCCCAATAACTTCGTAAACTTTAATTAAAGTAAAAAGCCCAAGTTTTCACTCGGGCTTTTTACTTTAAATAACCTGCAGGGAGACGAACGGGGAATTTTTTTGGTGGGCATTTTGAGGAAGAGTACCGTGGTTAGCGGCCAATTCCTGGGACATTTTTTGTTGAACTTTTATGAGTTCATTCCCCCTGCTTGGCTTCCCTAAGAGCAACCCACGTGCCAAGCAGCCGTTAGTGGTAACACCCCAAAAAGATATAATTACTCTTATAGTCAAAACAAAATCATCACTAGTCAGTTTGCCCCAGGGAGAGTTTGAGGATGAGGCAAAAATGATAGAATGGATCTGTAAGGGTTTGTGAGTTCTGCATTCCCGGTAAGTTATTCACATTACCCGAGTGTAAGTTTGTGTAAGACGCGGGTCATGTTCCGTTACTGAATCATAAGAAAAACAGTTTCTTCTTGCTGGCCTTGCTCTGAGATGATGGCCGACCCTTCTTTGATATTAAGAGTCGCTTTGTTCGCGCTTGTGCCCTTCACGAGATGGGCGACGTTCACTTTTTGACCTGGAATGAGCTGAAGCTCGGTCTTTATCACTCCCGATTCTTGATCGGGAGGTAATTCCTTGTTCGCTTGGTCGATGCCGGTGTTCATCATTGGTCTGGGACTTTTGCGAAGTTCAAGAACAATTCTGTATTGCTTCGGGGTTATATATTGGCAGGAGCCCTTTGCCAGAAAATCGTTAAAGGAGAACTCGAAAGCACCGAGGGTTTCAATATTTAGAATCTCGTTGGCCGTGCCCATTTGTTCACTAGCTGAAAGTGAAGCACCGCTCGGTGAGACGCCTCCACTTACGGTATCGCTCTTTTTTGCGCGAAACTTTTCTACTCGGAGTCGACAGGGTTCGCGTGATACTTCGGCACTGGAGAAGGTTATCTGTAGCTCCGGGTAAAGTGATAAGAGGTACTTCTGGATGAGTTCCCGACGATGAGGTCTCATGACGACGATGAGGCAAGGGCCCTCTAGGGAATCCTGATCACTCAGGACCTTTATTTGATTAAACCTATCGCGGCCCCTCAATGCGGCCTCAGGGCTTCGGTAGCAATAGCGCTCCGTGGAGAGATCATCAGCACTGGCGAAGAGAGAAAAAAAAAGCAGCAAAAGAGTCATGGAAGAATTATACTCGAGGACAAATGAACAATGAACTCACTTATCTCTCCCCGGAAGGGCATACGATCTTTACGAGCCGATTTCACCGAAAACGCGGCACTTGCTGCAAGTCGGCATGTGTCCACTGTCCCTTCGGTTACACGATTAAAAAGCATGGCCTAGAGTTTCGAGCTGCTACCCAGGAAGATACCCCTTTCCTTGAGAAGGTTGGGGGCGGCCTGGATTGGAAATCGTATCTCCCAGACAATGTCCTTCTCGTTACCCTGAAAGGCCAGGTTTGTGGCTTCCTAGTCAAAAATCATATTGTCGTTAAGGGACTTGTTCTCCTGCCAGAGTACACAGATCAGGGAATCTCACGTGAACTGGTGGAGAGCTATCTCTTCATCTAGCTGTTACGAACATGGCCTCGAATTGCTGCTCTTGGGAATGACCTAGACCAGCATCAGATGGCCCCCAGGATGCTAAAGAAAATAAAACTTCCAATCAAAATGAGAATCGATCTGCTGATCCAAAGATCCTGTTCTGTTATCATAGAATACCTCTTGAACTAAAATTTTCCGAGAGTATCCCAGAGCTCGCGACATTCGTAGCGAGGTTGGTCATGCTCCCGAATAAAAAATGTGAGTTTGAAGTCCTTTATTGCAGAAAGTACTTCTCGAAGATATCAATGTCGCTGTCTACGGCGGAGAGGACTTCAATCAGGTCCCAGGCCATCTCCGATGCCAACTTTTCATCAACACTATATCGAGTGATAAGTTCTCCCTGAAGCCGTGTGAAGAGTTCAGTTTCAATCTTTTGAAGTGATGGGTAACAGCGTGCGTGCGCATGCATAGACGTCCTCCTTGACGAATAATGAGCTAGAATGCTTTTTGGGTAGAGACTAGTAGGTGCGGAGTAAACCAACCATCAGACCCCGAATTTCGCACTCTTTGTCTTTGATGATGATGGGCTTCATAGTCTTGTTCGCTGGGTGGAGCTCCACCTGCTTTGATTTTTTAAAGTAGCGCTTGAGAGTCGTCTCGTTATCCACGACTGCTACAACAATCTGGCCGTTATCTGCCTGAGTCTGGTGCTTAATGATCGCGATGTCACCGCTCAGAATTCCGTCCTCGATCATCGATTCGCCCTTAACTTTTAAAGCGTAATGCAGACCTTTTCCAAGCATTTGAACGGGTACGCTGATCATATCGGTGTTCTCGATGGCTTCAATGGGAGTTCCAGCAGCAATGCTACCAAGAAGAGGTATGTCTTCCGAGTTCTGCTGGACCGTGGATGGCATAAGGCCTCGTACAGAATGGGAGTCATTGTTGAGATATCCACCGGCCGTGAGGTACTTGATGTAATCCTGAACTGAGCCCAATGACTTAAACCCAAAAAATTCCTGGATTTCTTTCTGGGTGGGAGAATAGCCATGCTCTCGGACGTAACCTGTAATGAAATCCAAAACGTCTTTTTGTTTTTTGGTAAGTGCCATAGATTAATTCCGTATTCTTTCCGTATATAGTGATAAGTATAGGCGTAAATTTTCCGTAGTTCAAGAGAAAAATGAGGCGAGAGTTAACTATGATTTGGGCAGTGCTATTTTCTTATCGAAGCGTTTAATGAAGGTGCACCGCTGACAAAGATCTTCCGTCAGCTTATGGTTTTTAAACCCTTCCCGCATCCGGATGAGTCTCTCGTTGGCGAGAACTGAGGCGAAGCCATCAGTGAGCACGTTGCCTAGCGGCAGAGCGGCTTCTTTGTCGAGGCAGCAGGGAACCACTGTTCCATCAGCGTGGATCCCGATCTGCTGTGAGAGAGCATGGCAAAATCCCTTGGCCCCCTGAATGGGATCGGTCTCACTAGGCCATTGGAAACGGGAGTCGAAGTGGAAATAAATTCGTCCCGTGACGTTCTTACTCTTTCGGAATCCCACGTCGACCTTTTCATTCATCGACACCTGAAAAAACTCGCAGATATGGTCGATAATTTCCTGGTTTTCGCTCCGGGATCCTGTCCGGCCCTCGAGATTCCAAAGGCGGTAGTTAAGGTAGAGTTCGGGTCTCTCCACCAGGGCCAGGCGCGAGAAGGTGAGGATATCGTAAAGGTAGGGTCGTATGTCCTGACCTGGGTAGTTATCCTTGTAGCTATGGATAGAGAAATTGATCTGCCGGATGGCGCGGGAGCGGAGGAACGTCTCAAAACCATAGCGGCCAAGGTAAGTTCCGTTCGTCGTCAAATGGATCGTAGCACCTTCCTCTTCGCAGATGCGAAGGATCTGAGGAAATTCCGGATGGGCCAGAGGCTCACCCATGAGATGCAGACAAATTTGTTCCGTGTGTGGCAGCACTTCGCGCAGAATCTTTCGAAAGTCTGCCGGAGCCAGGATTTTCTTGTCCCGCTCTACTTCAGGACAGAAAGTGCACTGAAGATTACAGATATTTGAGATTTCAATATAGGTGCGCAAAAAGCGGATGCTCATAGAAATTCTTATAACAGAGGGGGTCTATCTTGACTATTCTTTCGCGGCGACTTCCCAGGTGCGGTGCAAGGCCTCTTCTTCGGTCGCCTTGAGTTGGTCATTCATACTCTTACTGATCGTTGCGAAGACCTGCGGTACCGTGACCTCTTTGTTCAAAAGCCAGTGGTCCGTCGTGGCCTGGTACTCATAGCGAACAAGAGTTTCCTGGGGACCCAGCTTCTTGAGGTTGTAGGTCACCGTACTGGTACGGAAAGCGGACTCTCGGGAGAATTTGGGTTCTGTGTAGAGACGGACTTCGCTGTCTTCGAGCATCCGAAGAGAGACCGTGACTTTCTGAAGGCGCTTCCCTTCACGGAACTCTTTAATTCGAACAAGTTCGTAGAAGCCGTAGGGCCCTCGGTTATAGATTTTCCGTCCAAGGAGGAAGAGGTCAGTCCACTCACGAACATCGTGGGGCTTCCTGATGTCTCTCAAGACGAAACTTTCGATCAAGTGATCGTTGTGGTACTTACAATCGGCTTGCGTAGTGAAACGGCGCTTGAGCTTTAACTCATTGTTACAGCGCTCCGTGAAGTTGATCATCCCTTGGTAGACATGTTCGATCGGGAATGGTATCCGGCGTTCAGTCACGCCGGTGTAGGTTCGGTCTTTCTCAAGCTTTTCAGATCGCAGGTGAATGCCATTGAGTTCTTGGGTTTTCTCCACCGCCACAACTGTCGTGGCGTACGTCATAAGGACGAGGATCGACAATGTTTTAGGCATAGGCCTCCCCTTGATCAGGTACAGACCTTATTGTACTGGATCAGGGGAGAGAATCCTGGTGGGAAAATATTACGGGTAACGGCAGTCGACAAGAACAGCGGGTGCGTTCCTGATCGCAGAAGACAGGAGTAGGCCTGGGTAAACTGTTCCCCATTCTGGTTCAGAATCTGGCCAGATATCGACGGAGAGTTTGAAACCACGGGCCTGGTACTCAACCCTCTGCAGGCCGGTGGTGGTAGATACGAGGTAGTTAACTTTTCTGTCTTGCCCATTCTCTGAGAATCTTAATTCTGCTTCCTTGTAGTTGCCGTTCCCCGGGGCAGAGCCTCGGACCACGAAGGTCACTGAATCTGTAACGCATTCTAATTCGTTAGCGGCGGCGGAGAGAGAGAAAAAGATGATGGCTGCGGCGATAAATTTCATCAGGGGCCTCACTCGATAGGTTGGTAGGTTATTTCTATAACTTCGTAGGTTACTTCACCCGCCGGCACTTTGACGAGGACTTCGTCGCCCGGGCCCCTTCCAAGAAGCGCACGCCCAATGGGAGACTGCCAGCTAATTCGACTCCGGGCCGTATCGACTTCGTCGACCCCGACGATGGTAATCCGCTTTGAGACCCCTGCCTCATCTAGGAGGTCTACCGTGGCGCCGAACTGGATTTTTTTTGAAGTGATTGTTAATGGATCCACCAGGACCGCGGCGTCGAGGCGTTTAGTCAGGAAACGGATGCGGCGATCGATTTCTCTGAGCCTGCGTTTACCGTATAGGTAGTCTGCGTTTTCAGAGCGGTCTCCATTGCTGGCCGCCCACTGGATGAGAGCGGTCACCTCTGGACGCTCTACTTTCAGGAGACTCTCAAGTTCGGTCACAAGCCGCTTGTGTCCTAAGGGGGTGATGTAATTATTTTTCTCCATCAGCTTCAATCTCGATCAAGCCTTCTTGGATCACTTCTCGGAGCTCAGCTGAACATTCGGAAGAGTCAAGGTAGCCCCGTAGGAGTGAAATAGGTGGTAGAGCAATTCTTTGGTGAACATAGTCGTCTAAAGCCTCAATGAGTGTGTCGAGTAACGGCTGGGCTTCCTCATTTTTCTCACTTAGGCAGGCGTGCAGTATGAAACCCATCACCAGGGGCTTTTTATTCTCTTCGTAGCTATTAAGTCTTCGTTTCTGATAGAAATAGTAGAGGATCCCCAGCGCGGTGAAGAGGGCGATCTCTAGGAGAAAGTTCTGCCAAAAGTTATCCATGCTCATCCGAAAAGGGCCGGCGCCGGCGGTGTTGACCTTATCTTGCCATAGCCTTGGGCAGAAAGTATCGGAACATCTTTGAGAGTGTGGAAAACCTGACTGTTTAAGTCCCGTGTGGCGATCGAGCGGCTAACCGCCCAAGAACTGGTCGGCATAAAGAATTCTACGAAGTCTTTCAACCTGCGAGGGCAAGAGACCGATACGTCCTTTAGGAAGGAGGGGTTCATGTACCACGCTAAGAGTTTGAAGGATCTGCTGAAAATCACCCCACTCACGGAAGGTTTCTTCCACGGTCTGGATCCGTTCCATCTGAACTATATCGATATGTGTTTCCGAAAATCCCTCGACGAACAGATGGGGATGATGGCGGAGACTGAGTTTAGAAATTACCAATTGTTTATGAAATTCAAAAGCGAATACGAAGAAGACTTCTACCCAGAAATCCAGACGAAGAAAGCATCCTAGCCGAATGCTGAGAAACTTCTAGTCGTCACGGCCGCTACCGGGTGCTATGATTTTCCCACTGACAAAGGGAAAAATCATGAATCGGCTCCCCATCGGTCCGCTCTCTACCGGGAGTAAGGCGTGACGATGTCCCACTGGCACCGGCAACACACGTTTAGGACCTCTGATCTTACGACGGACGTTGCGATCCTCGGCGGAGGTTTCGTGGGCCTTTCTACTGCTTATTGGCTCACAGAGACTCGGCCGGATTTAAAGGTTGCTGTCATCGATCGCGGCACCTGCGGTGGAGGTGCGAGTGGTCGTAACGCGGGATTCCTGACCGTTGGAAGTGCCGCCTTCTACGAGGCGCTCAATCGGCGTTGGGGCCAGGATCGTGCTCGCCATATTTTGAGTTTCGCTACCGAATCCCTAGAGCTCATTAATCAACACATTCTTAAGGCATCTCCGGAACTCAAGGCCGAGCGGAGCTACTCGCAAACGCTGATAGGGTCCGAGGAGCAGCTTGGAAACTGGCGGAGCGCTGGTTTTGATGCGAATATTTTCAACTTTAACTGGCAAGAGGGGGCCTCTCTTCCCGGACATTTAAATGAGCGTTTTATTGGAGCCTTCCAGGCCGAGGCTGAATACAAGGTCAATCCGGTTCAGCTTCTCGGATCTCTCAAGAGCCTCCTGGAATCTCGACGCGTGCAGATCGTCGAAAACATGTCGGCGTATCAGCTTGGGCCCCAAGGTATAACGACCGAAGTGAACACAATTCGCGCTCGGCACGTCGTGCTCGCTTTAAACGGTTATCTTCCTCAGTTTCACCCGGCTTTTACAGGAATCGTTACACCTCGGCGAGCGCAGATGCTGGCCGTCGAACTAGACGAAGGACTCGATTGCCCTGCCCTGTACTACGATCCACCTGAGCGCGTGTACTGGCGCATGGCCCAAGAGAAGGTCCTCATTATTGGTGGGAAGCGCCTCTTGGACGAGGCCGGTGAAACCGGTGATTTCGAAAAGCTCTCACCGCTGATCCAGGAGGCACTGGAGGAGTACCTACGAGGGCAGCTCGGGCTCCGGTTCAAAATCATAGGCCGGTGGTCTGGCATCATGGGGTTTACGGAGTCTGAGCTCCCAATCATTGAATCTCTCGCCGGCCCTCTTCCGACAGTTGTGGTCGGAGGCTTCAGTGGCCATGGGATGGGTCTTGGGTTTCATGCAGGCCGTGAGGCCGCAGCGCTGGTGACTGGGGAGAAGTCGGCTTCTTTCTTTGGCCCCATCAAGCATTCGGAGATCCATCTATGAGAAAAACTACAATTGTCGTCGCGGCTTTGACTGTGGGACTTCTCTTCCTTGGTTGGTGGGGTTGGAAAAAATTCCATTCGAGTCAAGGAGGACCGACGGAGCTCAGGCTCGCTCTTGACGACAAGGTCGAAAGTCTCGATCCCGCGAAGGCCTATACAGATGACTCGCTCCTGGTTTCCGCTCAGGTACTTGAGCCCCTCTATCAATACCATTACCTTAAGCGACCCTACGAATTGGAACCCTTAATCGCAGAGGCGCTTCCGCTCTTCTCTGAAAAAGGTAAGGTGGTTAGGATCAAAATTAAGAAAAACGTTTTCTACCACCCTCATGAGGCCTTTGGGTCAAACCGTCGAGCACTCAAAGCACAGGACTTCGTTGTCCAGATGAAGCGGCTTGCGCTGGACCCGCTTCGCAGTCCCGGTCGAAGCCTTTTCACAGATCTTATCCTTGGCTTCGATGGTTACAGCAAGGCCGTGGCTCACGACTGGCGCAAGCTTCCTGAAGTAGAGCTTCCAGGAATTCTCGCCGTCGACGATCAGACACTCGAACTCAGGCTAAATAAGAGTGAGCCCAATATAACGTACTACCTTGCCTTAAATTTTTTGGCCCCGGTGCCTTGGGAAATCGTCGAATTCTTTAACAATAATCTCGACTATGTCATGGTTGGTACCGGGCCATACGTCTATAAAAGCTATAATGGTCTCCACTTTGATCTCGTCAAATACACAGGATATCGAGATGATTTCTATCCAACTTCGGGTGATAGGTATGCCAACGTTCAACGACTCCTCGATTCCGGGAAGCAGAGGATACCATTCATCGACAAGGTCCGCTTCTATGTCACCGCCAACGAGCTTGACCGGTGGGAAAAATTCTTTGATCGAGGGATTGATATACTCACGGTTCCGAAAACATTTCTTCCTAAGCTTCGGGACGCCAACGGTGAGCTGACTCCAAAACTCAGGAAGAACGGCGTGGAGTTGAAGCACTTTCCGATTCTCGCTAACCGATGGCTCGCCTTTAATATGCGTGACCCACTTTTAGGGAAGAACGAGAAACTACGTCGGGCCATCGCCTTCTCCGTTGACTATGAGAAGTACGTCCAGGTCCTGTCCCAGAACACAAACCTGCGGGCCAATTCGATCCTGGTACCAGGGATTGTCGGCTACCGGCCGGCCAAAGATTCCCGCTTTCACTACGATCTCTCTACCGCTCGTGACTATCTGAAGAAGGCAGGTTTCGAAGATCCCTCTCGGGTCCCTGAAATCGTGTACTCTACACGAGGAAACCAAGGGGTCAATCTCCTCGAGGCTCAGTTCATCAAAGACCAGCTTGAAGTCCTTGGGCTCAAGGTTCGTATCGAAGTCCTGACCTTCTCTGAATTTCTCAGGAAAGGTCGCGCCGGAGAGCTCCAGTTCTTTACTGATAATTGGCTTTTCGATTACCCCGACGGAGAGAACATTCTTCAGCTCCTCGTTTCTTCGAATGTGCCCGGAATCAATAAGAGCGGCTATGCCAATCCGAAGGTGGATGCCCTCTATGAAAAACTCAAAATCACTACCAATGTGGACCAGCGTAACCAGGTTGTTCTTGAAATGGAAGAACTCATCTTCGACGACCTACCATGGATTCCACTCATGTACGAGAGCTCGTTTGTTCTTCAGTATCCGGAGATTAAAAACTTCCGTAAATCAAGCATCATTCGAAACTACGTGAAGTATCTTAAGCGGGAGGACTAGAATGAATCTCGGAACAATTGCCGCCGATCTGCAGACCGAGCACCGGACCTCGGGCCCCCTCCAGGTAAGTCTTCGTAAAAAGCGCCTGACTGCTCTTCGAGATGCCATCCGCCGCAATGAGGCGTTGCTCTCTGATGCCCTTGCGCAAGATCTAGGTAAGTCTTCTTTTGAAGCTTACGTCTCCGAGATTGGATTTATTTTAGAAGAGATTGCTTTCACTCTTGAGCATGTTGAAGAGTGGGCGAACGAGATACGAGTTGCGACACCAATGACTCTTTTTCCGGGTAAGAGCACAATCTATCCTGGGCCCTACGGCGTCGTTCTGGTCATTTCTCCTTGGAACTATCCTTTTCAATTGTGCCTCTCACCACTCGTAGGTGCCGTCGCTGCGGGAAACCGAGTGGTGGTAAAACCATCGGAGTTTGTTCCCAAAACATCTTCTGCGATCTCTGCTTTACTGACGGAGGTTTTTCCTGAGAATGAAGTTCTCGTCGTCCTTGGTGGGGTTGCCGAAACCCAGCTTCTTCTGTCTCAGGCCTTCGATTACATTTTCTTCACTGGTAGTAGCGCTGTAGGAAAGATAGTCATGCGCGCTGCCGCGGAACATCTCACTCCGGTGACTCTTGAACTCGGGGGTAAAAGTCCCTGCTTGATAGAGGCGTCAGCAAACCTTGCGCTGGCCGCCAGGCGATGCGCATGGGGGAAGTTTTTGAATGCAGGTCAAACCTGTGTTGCCCCAGATTACGTACTCGTCCCCCGTGAACTCCAGGAAAGATTTATCGAGGAACTTCGCTCTGCCATCTTGAACTTTTATGGCTTTGACCCAAAGACTTCTCCAGACTATGGGCGCATCGTCTCCGAGGCCCACTTCGACCGACTTCTGAAACTTGTTGATTCTAACAAAACTTCAGTCGGGGGATCGAGTGTACGCGCTGATCGCTATCTTGCGCCGACGGTTATGAGGGATGTGGTTTGGGCAGATCCAGTCATGGCAGAGGAGATTTTCGGGCCGGTTCTTCCAGTGCTGCCTTACGACGATTTCGCTACAGCCTTGAACGAGGTTGCGTCCCGACCTAAGCCACTCGCCCTCTATCTTTTCACAGAACGTGAAGCGGTAAAGAGGGAAGTCATCCGAAGGGTATCTTTTGGTGGTGGATGCGTTAACGACACTGTGCTTCACCTTGCGAACCCAAACCTTCCTTTTGGGGGAGTCGGGCCCAGCGGAATGGGGAGCTACCACGGACGTAAGACATTTGAGACCTTCACCCATTATAAGGCGCTCTTCGAGCAAACGACCGCAGTCGACGTTCCGCTGCGCTATCCGCCTTACAAGGGAAAGCTTAGCTGGTTGAAGCTCTTTCTTCGTTAGAGCTTAAAGCTCGCATCGTAAATGGGGCTTACCGGGGTACTCCAGCTTGCGACCTCACGGTACTGCCAAGGGGATTTCATGTGAGCGTAATGGGTGGCAAGGAGAGTCCAGGCGACGAGGAAAAAGCAAAACGTAAAAACAGACTGTATGTTGTAGCTCACAGGGGTCATCCTTTGGCAAACGTTGGTGAGTTCTTATCGGACTATTGGCCACGGAGGTTGAGGCAATAGAAATTAGGGCGAGAACAGCGCTTGGAAATTAAGTAGTTATCCCACCAGACCCTATTGCCGAAAGTCGCCCATCTGGATTAAGATGAAAGCGCTTAAACTGTCACATAAAAGGCCCCGAAAAGTGAAAGTACTCTTTCTCTTCATCCTCCTGGTTTTAGGATTCGTGCCAACGTCATACGCACAGCTTCTGAAAGAGAAGGTCCTCATTGGTCGAATTGAATGGGCGTCACTCCCGGCCCTCAAGCTCCGCCATAAGGCCCGGATCGACACAGGTGCAAAAACAACCTCGATGCATGCCGTGAATATCGAAGAGGTTGAGCAGCGTGGTGAACTCTTCGTGAAATTTCAAACAGTAGATTCGGATGGAAGAACAGTGGAGGTCGTTAGGAAAGTCGACTCTACCCAGAAAGTTTCAAATACCTCCGGCTTTGTTTCAAAACGCTATGTGATCAAAGAAAAAATTAAGCTTGGTGCAATCGAGCGCGAGGTCAACATCAACCTTAATGACCGATCGAAGATGGACTATAAGTTTCTCATCGGCCGTAACCTACTCCTGGGACGCTTCATCGTCGACGTGGCCCGCTCCCATGTCCTGGGAGATTAACGTATGAAAAAACTTACTGTTCTCATCACCAGTCTCTTGATTTTTATTCCGCTAGGAGTCCTGGTTTACAAATCCCAGGTCCTTCACCTCTCCCTCATTCCGCAGATGGTGGACGACGTCTGGAATCTCCATGTCAACGTGAAGCCAAAAGGAAGCGTTTATAGCTTCTCTTTCCCGCTTCCCCGAAGTGCTCCTGGGCAGCGGATCAGCGACGATAAGCTCAGGTCACGTGACTATCAGATTTTCGTCGACCGAAATTCAGACTCCACGATGGCCACTTGGTCCTCAAAGAGTATGATCACGGGCCGGATCTCTTACTCGGCACGTGTTGATCTTAAGCCCATTTCGTATCAGAGCATCCCCAAGGACTACACGGAAACCTATCCCCGGGGCCTCGATAAGTATCTGAAGGTCCCGACGCTCTTGGCAGAGGATCAGGAGGCAATTGGTGCACTCGAGACGGCAATCCTTGAAGGCAGCGAAGATAAGACATCACTGATCCGAAAGATCTATTACTACGTCGAAGAGGAGATCCAGCGGAATACGGACATCAAGACGATCCACGAGACCTTGAATGTTGGGAAGGGATCGCCTCTGGTCAAGGCCAAGCTCTTTAACATCATGGCGCGACGGAAGCGGGTACCCTCGCGGATCGTCGTCATGGTTCGTATGCCAGAAGGTAAAAAGGCAAAAGAAGAGACTAAGCTTCACTTCACTTTCGCAAATGAAGTGTTTCTCGCGAACAAATGGATTCCGGTGGACACAAACCGTGGTCACTTCGGGGAGCGGCCGGATGGATTTCTCGTGATTCATCGCAATTACGAGGAAGTCGAGAAAATCATTTCGAAGAAACGTGTCTCCTATTCCATTCAGGCCGAGCGGGCCCGCATCAACCGCTACAACAAAGCAGAGTTTAAAAAAGAGGTCATACAGTCAGATTCGATTTTTGGGAAGCTTAGCCTCTACCGGTTGCCGCTCCCGATCCAGACGATGTTTACGACTATTCTCCTGATTCCTATTGGCGCTCTGATCCTGTCGATTGCGCGTAACCTTATCGGAATTCCAACCTTCGGAATTTTTACACCGATCCTTCTAGCGCTATTTTTCCGAGAGACTTCGTTTGGATTCGGAATGCTCTTCTTCAGCGTGATCGTGATTATCGGTATCGGTGAGCGCTATGTGCTCGATAAGTTCTACCTTCTTGCGGTTCCTCGGCTCTCGATCATCCTCACCCTTATTATTCTTCTCATGCTTGGGTATTCTTTCTATAGCGTCGAGATGACCTCCTTCTCCCACAAGCACCTT
This sequence comes from Pseudomonadota bacterium, assembly GCA_027487685.1. Classification (GTDB taxonomy): domain Bacteria; phylum Bdellovibrionota; class Bacteriovoracia; order Bacteriovoracales; family Bacteriovoracaceae; genus Peredibacter. The sequence continues at coordinate 17,007 of JAIYDC010000060.1, forward strand.
GCGTTCTTTCCGATTGTTATCGTGACCTTGATCATCGAGCGCCTCTCTATCATGATCACAGAGGAGGGACTCGTTAATACGTTTAAAACACTCCTTGGAACCCTCGTGATCGTCGTCTTCGTTTACTCGCTGTTCTTCATCTCATCACTTGAGATGTTCATGTTCACAAATCCTGAGTTGCTGTTCACGGTTATGGGTCTCCTTATTCTTGTCGGGAAGTACAAGGGCTACCGTCTTTCAGAGTTCCTCCGGTTCCGGGATCTTGTCCGCCAGAAAAAGAAGCTGGAGTCTAAGTCCCATGATCTTTAGTGACCTTAAAAACCTCGGAATCCTTGGCATCAACAACCGCGTTGGTCGCTACATCCTGCGCCATAATAAGCGTGCCAATTACCCCCTCGTTGATAATAAGGTTCTGACTGCTCAGCGGGCCGAGGCATGGGGAATTCCCACCCCTGAGAACTACTTCATCGTTGAGAACTACGGATCGCTCAAGAATCTGCATTTAAAACTCATGAGCTACGATTCTTTTGTGATTAAGCCGGCCCGAGGCTCTCAGGGGAACGGGATTATTGTGATTAAGGAAATCATCCGTGAAGAACGCGATGGTGAGATCCGCATCCTTTGCCGGCGCTCGAACGATAAGCTGATGGACGTCGAGGAAGTAAGGCATCATATTTCCGGTATCCTTTCGGGGCTCTACTCACTTTCAGGCCAGAGCGACATAGCAATCGTTCAGGCCAAGATCGATAAGCATCCGATCTTCGATGACTATTCTTTCGGTGGAATTCCAGATATCCGTGTGATTGTCTTCGAAGGGTTTCCTGTCATGAGCATGGTCCGACTGCCCACGAGGAGTTCCGATGGCCGCGCTAATCTGCATCAGGGGGCCATCGGCGCTGGTTTGAACCTCTCCGATGGAAAAACGAATAACGCCGTCATCCGAAATCAGGTTGTCGATATTCACCCAGATACAGGACATAAGCTTTTGGGCTTAAGACTGCCATTCTGGCCTGAGATTCTGGAACTCGCTGCTCGCTGCTACGACATGGTTGGCCTGGGTTACCTCGGCGCGGACATCGTCTTGACTCCGGACCATGGACCGATCCTCCTTGAGCTTAATGCCCGGCCTGGGCTTGGGATTCAGATCGCGAATCTCGCTGGCCTCGTACCCCGCCTTGAAAAAATCCGCCTTGAGGCACCTAAAGATCTTCTCGCTCGGGAACGTGTCGCCTTTTCCATGAAGCATTTCTAAACGGCTTCATTTTATGAGGGCAGTTTAGAAATTTGATCATAGAACTCTGCGACCGACTGCGAGAGCATGAGCCCCCGACGCAAGAATGCCCCGTTCTCGAAGTCGTCCAGCATAAACCTTGCGACCGACTTACTCTGCTTAAGAACTCCCCTCGGGGTGACGTTGTCTGCTTCCAGTGTTGCTCTATACTCCCCGAAAAATTGCTGTATTCGTTCCGCTGTCTCGGCGGTGGATGGATAAAAGTTCTCTCTGCGGTAGTCTTGTGCCATCCATGGGGCCTTGAGGGCACCGCGTGCGACCATGACCCCGTGGCAGCCAGTTTCCTTTAGCATCCGATTCACGTCTGCCGTTGCCCACACATCACCATTCCCGATGACGGGGACTTGCGAGAGTTTGGCCGCGCGAGTGATGAAGTCCCAACGTGCGGGGGCCTTGTACATGTCTTCTCTGGTTCGAGCGTGGACCGTGATGAGTTCGGCACCTTCATCATTGAGCAGACGAATGGAGTCCTCAAAGCCGCTGGTATCAAGATAGCCGATCCGGATTTTGCAAGTGAAGCGACCCGAGAAATTCTGGCGGATGGAGCGGACTAAAGGAGCGAGGGCCGGTAAATCCCGCAAGAGATATGATCCGCCCTGGCTTTTGCAGACGGTGTTCGACGGGCATCCGATGTTCATATCAAGCCAGGGGACTCCGAGGTCCTCAAGCTGTTTCACCATATCCACAGTGAAGGAACGGTGGGAAGTGAGGATCTGGAACATAGTCTTCTTCTGAATTTCCGGGCTCGAGAAGAGCTCCTTTCCAAAATGACGGACGACATGCTTATTGGGGTAGTGGCCCGCGGCCGGAACACGCAGAAAATCCGTCGCAAGATAATCCCACTCTGGATAGAGCTTCATGATGGTCTTCCGGTAAGCTTCGTCGGTGATGCCTTCCATGGGCGCGAAGAAGAGCGCTCCGGCCGGGACCGGCGGCAGCGTTACGCGCTCCATCGGTCCTCGCGCCAGACGCCGAGGGCGATGAGGCCCGTGAGGACGACGAGCTTCACGGTGTCTAGGCCGATGTAGAGCCGGTGGTAGAACTGGTGCTCCTGCTGGACGTCGGGGATGCCGGCGACCGCGGTGATGCCCATGAGGTCGGTCTTTTTCCAGAGCTCGGTCAGGGCGACGAGCTTCGGCGTGAGGTAGGCGAAGTAGGTGAGGGCGATGGCCCAGGCGACGAGGGCGAGGGCGAGGTGCGGGAGGAGCTTCTTCCCGCGGCGGAGCTCCCGGCAGACGAGCACCAGGATCCCGGTCGCGGCGACGAGCTCGAGGTCGTTTAACCGCGAGAACACGGCGACGCCGAGGTCCCCGGCCTCGAAGAAGCTCGTCACGACGGCGAAGACGGTCCGGATGACGACGAAGTCGACGAGGACGGTCCAGCCCCACCAGAGGGAACAGAGAACGAGGAAGAAGGAGTAGATTCTAGTGTGCCGGGTCATCAGTTCGAAATAGCAGACTCGCTCTCGACCGTCACTAGTAACTTTAGCCATATGATAAAGTCGCGGCGAGTAAGGCGCAATTCACGTACAATTAGTTGACAAAAAGTCTCGGAAAATTAATAAAGCGGATCCGTATTTAAAATATTCCTCATCGGAGAATTCATGCAGTTCCTTGCGCTCTCAACGATTTTCATGAGCTTGCTTGCCTTCGGTAACCCTGCCGCGAATCTTTCCCCTTCGACTCGGTGGTGTAAGATCGAAGCGATAACCAACGATGTGTTCACCGTCACTCGCTTCTCGTTCGAAGAAAACGGGCAAGTTAACTTAAGCTACCTTCGGGTAAACGAGCGCGGCGTCCCGACCAGTTATGACGTCAAGACGGACGCTAACTGGGTTCCCATGGGCCAACACTGGCGTTCGCCAAACAGCTACGGCGTCGAGGTTCTCGATGGTTCATCTCCCAAAGTTAGCCTCGAAGACGTCTTGCAGCAGGGATTCCTGCTCGAAAAGTTTCTGCAAAGTCACCCGACCGTCGAGAAACCCGTGAGCCTTCGCTTTAATCCGCCGAAGGCGGTTCGATTGGCCGGCGGTAACGCCGTGACGACGCTCTACCCTTGTGGGGCGTATGTGCCGAGCTTCGCGGCTAGTAAAACCGTCGGACCGACCCTGGAGTATTACCTTTTCATATCACAGAGCCGTTGGTTAGATAAGATCGCTCACTACCGGGATCGCCTGGATAGCGCGATGGCCCTCCAGTTCCCCCTTGTGCAAGTGGACACCGCGGAGACCGCCGTCGAAGGCTCGCGTTGGTGCTCCTGGAATAAAGAGTATCACAACCTCCTCAACGTTAAGATGATGACCTTCGGCGGTGGCCGGGTCGCCGTGAATTCCGCCGTGAACTTTGCCTTCGAATATCCAACCTTGCTCAAGCAGATAATCGAAGAAACGGCGGTGATCGCCCTCGACGAAAATGGCAAGTATCTGCGCGGATCTGGAGAGCTCTTTGCGGCGATGGAAGATTCCTCCGGTACCCGCGTTCTCGTGCAACTGGACTCCTACCGGCCTGATTCGATGAGAAGCTTCGATAACATTTTCTTCAAGTGCGATGACCCTCGTCCTCTGAGGGGGGAGGATCACCTTCGAGCGAACCTCCCTTGGTTCCTCGATCAACTAAGCTCAAAGTTGAATTTTTGATCTAGCACAGCACCGTCACCACCAACCTTCGGGCCGGCGCCGATTCGCGGAATTCGCACAGGTAGATCCCCTGCCAGGTCCCGAGGTTGAGTCGACCGCCGGTGACGGGGATCGAGAGCGAGCTTCCGACGAGGATCGACTTGATGTGCGCCGGCATGTCGTCCGGGCCCTCGACCGTATGGCGGTAGAACGGCTGGTTTTCCGGGGCCAGGACGTCGAAGGCGCCGTCGAGGTCGGCCCGGACCGTGGGGTCGGCGTTCTCGTTCACCGCGAGGCCCGCGCTGGTGTGAAGAATGAATATGTGGATCAGGCCAGAGTCGGGGAGTTGTCCTATCTGCTTTAGAATTTGAGAGGTTACAAGGTGAAAGCCTTTTTTAAAGGGAGCGAGTGTCATCTCGAATTGGCGGACCATGTCCTATTCTTCTTACAGTATCTAAGAATTAGATTATAGGCATAACTTCTCTTTAGTGGTCACCAGTTAAATCCTCGATTATAACGACCAGCATTAAGGGAGTTCTATTATGAAAATACTTTTATCGGTTTTACTTTTTTCTGGCAGCACCTGGGCAGCTAAGCTCTCGGACTACCGGCCATATAGTTTTGAAGTTCTTTTTACGAATCCAGTCTGTGCCACCTATAGCTACGACAGCGAACAGCTGACGCACTCTGGGAAAGTCCTCCAGAATAAGCCTCGCAACGTCTATTGCAAGCCTTCCGATGAAGCTTCTTCGGTATCCCGGAGAATAGCGCCGCAGTTCCGACTGATCGAATGGATCACGGCACCGGATACCAAGGAAATCCATGCAGCTTACTTAAGTTTTAGCTCGAAGAATGTGGCCCAAGCCTTTTGTCAGGCCCTCCGGCAAGGAGTCAAGGTAACGCTAGTCCTCGACGGTGGTGAAACAGGAGCGGCTGTAAACAAAGACGCCGAATCGCTGCGCAGCTGTGGAAACATCTCTGTCACTTACCGCGGAAGCACGGGCGGTCTTGGCTTCGCTCATAACAAAATTTTAATCATCACTCCTGCCGACCCCTCAGTCAGGAAGATTGTCTTCTCGTCTGGAAACCTCACCACTGGTACCAGCATTAACCACGAAAACTGGAACTTTGTGACCACCGCCAGCGAGTCCTATTTCGCCCAGGTTCACCGCTGCGTGGTTGATGCTATGGTGGAAAGCGGAGAGTCTAAGGCCACTTTCTCACGCCAGCTTGACCGTTGCCGCTCTGAGATCAAGGCGGCACCAGAGTCGGACATCAAGACCTTCTTTGTACCTACTGATGGAGCCGCGGCACTCGCGCAGGTTCGTAGTGCGAGTGAAAGTGCCCGGGAAATTGAGGCCATCTCCCATCGTTTGAGTGGTGTACTCCTCGACGTTTTTGCTTCAGCAGCCGAGAGAGGAACCAAGGTTAAGTTTGTGCTCGACGACGATGTCTTCTGGGCCCAGACGTTGCGGAAGGACGTTGGCCGAAATACCAGGATGGAGGCCTTCGCGATTTCGAACCGTTTGATAGGTGTAGGCGTTTTGGTGAAGTATCTCGAGACGAATCAGAATATCTACCAGCTTCAGCACAATAAGTTCATGATCTATACCTTCGGTGGCGCTGCCGGGGCCGTGTTCACGGGTGCCGGCAATCTCACAACCTCGGCCTTCACCAAGAACTTCGAGAACTTTTACTACATTACGATTCCTGAGGTGGTGAGGGCCTACGATGAGCAGTACGATCGCTATTACGATTCAATGGCAACCGGAGCATCAGAGATGCCCCGGGATTACGTTCTGCCTTAGATCTTGCTTTTAAAGAGGTAGCTCAGAGACCGGCCACCCATAACCCGTATGTGGATGAGAAGCCCACGAGCGTGAGTGGGGAGGTGAGGGACATCGTAGCGCAGAGAGAACTCTGTCGGTTCGTCCTTACACACTCCTTCTTCTCGAAAGTGAGGTCTCAGGATAATGATGTCCTGTTGGATTTCAGAATCAAGCTTTTCGAAGACGAGGCACGCTGAGGGATTAGTCCCTACGAGCTCTATAGTCCGGGAGTAATCGTTTTCGATCACATTCATGACGTTCCCGTACTTGAAATCGTCCTGAAGTGACGATCTCGACTCCGCAATCCTAATCGCAGATTCAGAGATAACCTTTGTACCGCGAAGTTGGATCTTATAACTGCCCTTCGCAAGGAGACCTAGATTGATGGTTTCCTGGTAGGGGATCGATACCTTCCGGCAGCCGCGCTCTTCAGGAACATAGTAGGCAAAAAGAGCGATAACAAACGTCTTACCTTCACGCGTGATCTCGTAGGTTGGGTTCCGGTGACACGAGTCCGGGAGACTCCCGATCAGCGTGACTTCCACCAGATCATTGGAATCGTAGCCGTCAGGAATGTAGAGCTTGCCGCTGACGAGCGGTTGGCGGGTCATGGCCAGTAGGTTGAGTGAGAAGAAGAATGAGAGTAGAGCGATTTGTTTCATGAGGTCCCCCTTTAAGTGAAGACATCATGAAACTTTTCGCAGTTAACGTATCTGACAGAAAGACTACAGTGAGGTGATCTTTATCACTCTTTAGTCGGCGCCCTTATCCGGATTCATCTGGGACTGCATGTAGTTCTGAAGGCCCACGGCCTTGAGAAGGTCGCGCTGAGTCTCCAGCCAGTCAACGTGGTGTTCCTCAGACATCAGAATATGGAGAAAGAGGTCCCGCGTGGTGTAGTCGTGCTCTGCCTCGGCTTGCTGAATACATTTTTTAAGATGCGGAATTGCAGAATACTCCACTTCGAGATCGGCTTCGATAACTTCAGTGATGTTCTGGCCGATCTTGAGCTTATCCAGCTTTTGAAGATTCGGAAGACCTTCGAGGAAGAGGATGCGTTTAATCACCATGTCGGCATGCTTCATTTCGTCGATGGATGCCTCATACTCGAGCTTACCAATCTTCTCGAGACCCCAGTTCTGGAGCATCCGCGAATGGAGGAAGTATTGATTGATGGCCGTGAGCTCTTTTGTGAGCACGGAGTTAAGAGCGTCGATAATAGTCTGTGAGCCTTTCATGTGCACCTCTAGGAGAGCGGTTATTTCACTGGATTGTAGAGGATGCTTCTTGAAGAATCAAAAAAGTTCAACAGACCTAAGAATTGTTTGAGCTGTCTTTCGCTTCTCGTGGTGCGTGAGTGCCGTGTTCAAGAAGGGATTTAATGGCGTCTTCGACACAAGTGCCGCAGTCGCTGCCGATACCCAGTGACCTTAGAATTTCTTTAGGATTGTTCGAGGTGCGGGAAGTCAGCGCCTCCTGGATTTGCTTTTCGGTGATGCCTTTACAGATACAAACATACATAGAGAAATCATCCTCACTTATGTAGGACAGTATACACCTGTTCGGCATACAGAACAAATGTTTTAATAAAGTTCAGTGTGTTTGGCGATTAAAACAGGAAATCAGGGACTTATCCGAACTGACCCAGGTGCTTCAGCAGCCTAAAGAGACCGAGGGTCGACATGGACCATTTGAGTTTGTCTTCCATGAGCGCCTGAAGAAGCTCGTCCGGGCCGTATTCCAGGACTTCCATGATGGTATCTTCACCGTCTGGGTTCGGAAGCTTTGAGGGGGTGAGGTCACGTGCGATAAAGAAATGCTGCTCAT
>JAIYDC010000111.1 GCA_027487685.1 Pseudomonadota bacterium
AGTAGCGAAAATTCAACGCCTTCAAGCGCCCTTCGATCTCTTTAATGAAAAGGCAAGATGGCCACAGGACATCATCCTAACCACCGAGAAGTAAAAGGGGCCCACGGATCCTTTCCACGGGGATCGCCGCTTTTTGGTAAGCAATCGCATTCTTCTCTCTGGAATCCAGGAACCACGGAGTCCGGATTTTGGCGAGGGTGCCATCCGCCATCTTATGATCTGCATATTTCCCGGTCCAGTTCACGTAGGGAATCTCTTCGCCTTCGAAGACGAAGGGCGGAAGCTCCGGTTCGGGTTCATCACTCGTGAATGTCTTGTGGGTCATGCCCTGCCAGACAACTGAGCTTGGCACCCTAGCGATAACTCCCTTGACCTCAGGCAGGAGCGACGCCAGGAGCAAGGCCAACTCTCCCCCGCGAGAGACACCGTTCAAAACGATGGGGGCATTCTTAAACTGCGGGAGCGATCGAACAAAAGCAATCGCCTCTCTAAAGAGATCAAGATCGACTCGTACGAGATCCTTGTTTACGCCGGAAGCATTAAAATAGGCCAAGCCTAATGCCGCAAATCCACGGTGAGCAAAGAAGAGAGATTCTTCCTCCCCTACCTTCAATCCACCTTCGGATCCAGAGAATGAAATAATGACTGGTTTCTGTGGATCAGGCCCGTTCCGTGGCACAAAGAACTTATTCGGGGTCTTAATTGTGGTAATGATTTCTTCTACATGTTCCTTCCGGGAAATGAAGGGGAAACTTCTTATGGAAATGACGTCAGCGCGGCTCATCACTGTAACTTTTAACGATCGGGGCCCCTCAGGAACTTCGCCAACGTCGGTCATCGACCAGAATAAATCATCTGGAGATTCTGAAAACACCGAGGTTCCCCCTGGAAAGCTTTGTGTGTTTCCAGTCTCGGAGGAGATGACATGAAACTCGGAGCGATAGAGTCTTTTCCCGATGTTCGACTCAAACCGGAGTTGATAGCTTTTTTGGGGTTCAAGCTCTGAGATTTTGATGTAAATGTCATCCCCAAGTGCAAGAGTTGAGGTCTCTTGAAGTGAGCCGTCACGACGAGGCTCAAAGAGTTTTATCAGGGCCTTCGGCTCAGATGAGACGTGACGGTGGAGATCTCCTTGTGCACAGGAGAAAGCAGCAAGACACGCGAGAAACATGATTGATGAGACGAATCGATTCACAAGTATTCTCCTTACATCGGAAATTCATCAAACCTTATAATTGCATCATGACTTTCATCCCAGGCAGCTTTCCAGAACCAGAAGATGCGAGCATCAGGTTTCTGCGCGGGCCTGGGAGTGTAAAGTTCTTAACCAAATCCTCACCGGTCACCCAGGTCAACTGCGCCGAGGTCGAAAACATATTGGCCGCATGGGCCGAGCCAGTATCCTTTTGGCAAAATGTACAATGACAGAGGTAGAAACTAGCAAAAGTACCGGCCACCTCAAATTTAACGAGACCACATGGGCAGATAGCTTAAATCTAAACAAACTTCCCTTTCTTAGGAAATCGATTTCCACTCCTGATTCAATTTTTTTGGGAAGGTCCAAGAAAGAGTGCCTATCAGGATTAACCGATCAATAAGCTCGACCTCTTGACGTTATCCATTTCTTGAGACGAATCATGTATCATGTTGGTCGATCTAACAAAGAGACTCTACTTCCTGCAACTTTCACTCTATCAACTTCTTCCCAATTGTCACAAAGAAAGCATCCATGACAAGTCCTTGAGGCGTTGCCTGTAATTCTTCTTTCGCCTTCACAAGTGTCAGTGGGTCTAACTCTTTTAAGAAATCTCGTGACGACTCACCAAAGTAAAACTTAACCAGGTTATCGCAGACGGCATGAAATCGATCGGGCCCGGATTCAAGCGCTAGCACGGGAAAAAATATGGTTTGTACATTCTTGAATCCTACGCGGGTGAACTCTGATGCAACTTTGGGCCCGATACAAAGATCAATACCTTTTTGAGAAGCAGCATATCCCCAGTGCTGGAGGACTTCCTGAAAGGCAGGCCTGGGCGGTTCAAGTATAACCCCATTATCATAAGGCTCGAAGGCATAGAATACGCCGCCTGGCCGGAGCACACGGAAGGCCTCCGTAAGTGCGGTCATCCACGAAGGTCCCATGGACCATAAAACAAGCTTAGAAAAGACTAAATCTAATGAATTGGTGTTGAATGGAAGTGCGGCGGCATTCGCTATTGAAAAGGTGGCCTGTCTCCCCCCATGATTCGTATTCGCCATCGCAATTGCTGAAGGCGAGAGATCTACCCCTTCATACTTAAGGCCCGGATTCACTTTCTGAAGTGATGGCAAATTTGATCCAATACCAGCTCCTATTTCTAAGCAAGACTCAGCTTTCTTTGCTAGCTCCAGTAATAAAGGATCCTCGAAGAGCTTAGCTTGGATTTCCAACCGACCCATCTCAGTGGTTGAATGCCCTAGAGGATACGATTCTTGGTCAATTTTCATATCGCCACCTGATAGAGACCGGCGTTAATGTCATCTAAACCTGCTTTAAGGGATTCTAGGGCATGAGTAAAATGCTTCTCGCCTTTTAATAGAGAGAATCTGACATTCATCACCTGCCTATGATCCTTAGTACTCCAGTAAAAATTTCTTCCCGGCAAAAGAATAAGGTCCTTTCTTTGAAAGAATTGGGCCAACTCAAGGTCCGATTTGAAGACCCCTTGTATGCGCACCCACTCCACACTTAAGAGGGAATCGCAGGAGATGGCCTCAGTCTGTAGAATAGATCCAGCGATAGTACTCCGAAACATTTGTCTTCGCTTTGAGACCTCGTCCCAAATCGTCTTTTTAAGTCCGAGTTTTGCGGAGGTGATAAGAAATTCCTCCAGGATGGCAAGCGAGAACGGTGAAATACAAAGATAGATCTCATCATAGATAACTTCCACATCCTTTTTTACACTCTTGGAGTAAAACACCAAGCTCGCTTTCATATCGAGAGTCGGCCAAACCTTCCCCGTGTCCTCGATGGAGATGAAATTCACTCCGGAATCGAGAAGTATCTGGTATTGGTCGTAGTTCTGGGCCACGAAGAAGCGGAAGGTATTATCCAGAAGCAAAGTGATGTTTTGGACGACACAGGTGCTTATAATTTTTCGAAATTGTTCCTCGCTCAGGACTTGTCCCGTGGGGTTATTAGGATTAACCAGGAAGAGCGCATCAATCCCCGCTGCCCCTATGCTGTCTTCAATATCTGCATGAAGCCCTTCCTCCGGTACGGGAACGACTTCGACCTCTCTTCGCACCAGCAATAAGTGCAAGTTATCAAAGGTTGGCTCAAGTAGCCCAACTTTAAGCTTATGCTGCCGGCACCAAGCGGCCACCACGTCAATGGAGTTTGATGCGGTTGGACAGATTCTGAAATGGGGATAATCCAAGATGGCTGGCGAGGCCGCAAGGGTCGCAAAGGCATGCCGGTAGCTCCTTTCCTGCTCCTTAACCCCAATGCGTGAAGCTTTCTCCCAAAGATTTGGTAATTGACCAAGGATGGCCTCAAACGAGTTTAAATCCTGATAGGCGTGGCCATCTGCAAAGTTAAACTTACTTCTAAGCCCCAAATTTTCGATATCCGTTAACGTTGAGTACATAAATCCTCCTTCCTTCCTGAGGACTATGTAAGTCCAAAGCCAAGATGAGTAAAATTAATTGATTTAATAAAGCAATTAATATAATTTAATTTAAAGGTATGGCACTCTCCTCTCTACAACTGGAAGCTTTTTACGTTCTGGCCCAAAGCGGTCAATTCACTGTCGCAGGTAAGAGACTAGGCATTACTCAATCCGCCCTCTCTCAAAGGATTTCTAATTTAGAAAAGGAATTGGGAACAACACTCTTCATCCGAGGCCGCACTGGCCCCAAGCTGACAGAGACTGGTCTTGAACTCCTTCGTTATTGTCAGGCCAAGGAGGGTCTCGAAGCCGAGGTCGTATCCCGGGTGCGTGCAGGTCAAAAAGGAGATGTCGTTGGAATCCTTCGAATTGCAGGGTTCTCTACAGTGATGGATTCGGTGGTGCTCCCTGCCCTGGCCCCCCTACTCAAAAAACATCCGAAGGTCCAGCTTGTGAGCCTAACAGCGGAACTCGTCGACCTCCCGGAGTTGCTAAGGAACGGGAAGGTAGATTTCATCATTTATGACCAGGGGCCAAAACAACACGGCATCCAAGGGTTATTGATGGGTGAAGAGAAGAACGTCTTAGTGGCGTTAAAAAATGCCAGCGTTCCAAACATCTACTTAGATCATGATGAAAATGATCAAACGACTTACCGCTACTGCAAGCTGGCCGGCATCAAAGGGAAAATTCATCGCCACTTCCTCGATGATGCTTCAGGGATCCTAGCAGCAGTTAACCTAGGCCTCGGAAAGGCCGTGCTGCCGCTTCATCAGGTTAAGAATTCGACAAAACTCACAATCATTCATCCGGATACGACTTTAGACTCACCTGTATATTTGCACTACTATGAACAATTATACTATTCCAACTTGCATAAACTGACAGTAGAAGCACTCCAAGAGGGTCTGCCGAAATTTTTGAAGGCCTGATACTCTCGATCGAGTCGCTTTACCGTAAAACTAAAAATCAATGTGTGCCTTTTCTCCAGCACAACTACTTAAGAGTTTTTCTTGAACTAAAGCTCCCAGGGCAATGGTCACTTTTTTGTCTATGCATCGGTTGTGTCATAGCGGATGAATTTCGCTAATTCTTCGTTACAAAATATATCAATAACCATCTGTAGTTTTGGGGGCAATCTGTCACTCTCATTAAAAACTGATGCTTCAACGAACCTGGAGGTCCGCAATGATTGCTCTTTGGCATGGATCAACGGGCAAAGAAAATAAGCAATAGACCTATAAAAAAATATTTGTTCACAAAGTCTCCGAACCTATAATGTATCTACTTCCGAAACTATGAAGCTTTCCTCCCAGAGTCAACGATGAACTGATCCTGACTTTAGAACAGAAGATGGTGCCGTCTGTTTCTTGCTTAAAGTTTTAAAGATCTAAACAACAAGAAATTTAGTCGGCAAATCCAAATAAGTTTTTTGCCGTACAATTCTAACTCGAGTCATTGAGACTATAATGATCGAATTCAGAGTCAGATTGATGCATCGTTAAGTATCAGGAGAAACCTCTATGAAAGTAAAAACTCGACACATCATGGGCCTCACTTTCTTAATCTTATGTCTTTCCGTTGAGGCTAAGACAAAGAAAGTTTCTGACGAGCGAGAAGGCTCTGCAGGCAATGCCTACATTGGCGAAGTGGAGCTTGCGAGGCAGGGAGAAAAAAAATGAACTCTTAGAACAAGTCGATAATCTAATTGGTCGAAACTCGGGCGTAAAAGGCGAGAGAGGCACCCAAAATAGCAAACGATATTGCATCATCACTGAAATCGATCCCGCAGGAAAACCAAAAAAAATCATCAAGGCGTGGCACGAAAGTGTAAAACATTGATTCCGGTTTAATAGATGTTTGTGAGATTAAACTCATAAGGGAATGAACACTTCAAGCATTCTGTGCCATTTGCAATTTAAGACCAACGGCCGCAGTCGATCACCATGCGAAGGACATAATCAAACTTCCGAAAATCGGAATGAGCAACGTGCCGCCACTTTCGTATTGGGGAGCTATAGGCCATGACGAAGATGGAGTCATCGTCTTCAATCTGTTCAAAAAGTTTCGATTTGAACTTGTGGAGGATAGTCTCCCAGAGAAAATCGTTTACTTTGGCCTCAGGCCAGAAGAAAAACTGATAATAAAAATCATCCCACACTGAAGTCCTTCTGGCCTAATGAATCACAAGTTTACACTTACTTTGCTTGATCAAAACATTTTCTTGGCGAATGGTCAGCGGTTCGACAGGTTTACTATAGACGATATCTCTTGAGCCACTCTCCCCGAAGCCAATACACCCATTTTGTAAAGTATGATTCTTACCTCGCACATAGACGGCAACTGCCTGGTGTCCTTCAATCAAGAAGTTCTGAATGGATACATTTTCGTTGAGGTCCTTCTGATCTTTTGCATGAAAGAAGATGCCGATCCTTGTACCACGAATTCCAATTCCATCAATTTGGCCGTTTTTAGAAGCACCGCCCTCACGACTGTGAACTCTGACTCCGACCACACAGGCGACAGGCCTCTGAGCGCAGATTTTAACGACATTAGGGCTATTAGTTCTTTTAGCATCTTCACACTCTTTGTCTACTCGAGCTTTAGCAGCCTTTGTCTCTAGACAAGCCTTTGAAGAGATTAAAACTCTGCGCAACGAGAAGTCCTCATAACTCATGTCAATAGCGGCACTGCTTAGAGCATCATTCCAGCCAAAATCTTTCACCTCAACATTTTCCATCACAATTCTTTGATTTGGCATGTCTTCACGTGATGGTCTCTTGGTATCAATCCCGTCTGAACCTGTACCTTCAATTTTTACATTACGAATGGTGATATCATTAGCAGGCAAGGCTGTGGCCCCAGAATTTTGAATTCCAATCCCATAAAAAGGAGAGTGCAAAATTGAGACGCGATCGATGAGCAAAGATCCCTTTTGCCAACCATTACCAACCCTAATGCCGTGACCTCCATGAGATGGGTTGTGCTCCTTATTGTGTATAATGGACAATCTTAGGATACTGACTTGCACCTCATCATGGCCCCCTGAGTGAAGAATATTAATCCCAGTCCCTCCTAAGGGGAGAGAGAGAATCGTATTTTCAGTCGATTCACCAAGGATCTTAAGAACCTCTACTTTCTTGTTGAGGACGATCCCCTTATGGAAAGTGTATGTTCCGTTAGGGATGTAAAGAGTTTTGTGAAGTTGTTCTCTTGCCGCAGCGATCGCCCTCTCAAATCGAAGGTCATCAGTCGCTTCACCCAAGGCCCGTGGAAAGAAGGCTATATTGCAGTTATTCTTATTGCATGGTTCTCTTGCTTCCACTGAGAGGATAGATGTTAGGCACAACATAAAGTAAAATAAAGATTTCATACACACTCCGGATTAGTTAGATTTCGGTAAAGTCATCCAAATACTTGAACATAAAATCAAAGGTTGTAGCGGGATCCACCGCTATTCCACGTTCAAGGAGTACCCCGTTGCTTGCTCGGTGGGAGAAATTCTATGCGAGGCCGTTATGGCGACAGAAACGCCCTCGCTCTTGTGTCTCGAAAAGCAACGACTTTCTGATCTCGTTGAAAAGGTAAAGGACTCAGAGATAGGCCGGCTTAATACTTGACCAAAGAGGTTGCTGTAAACACAGGTCTTTGTCGAGTTCCGGAAAATGTACTATGCTCGTAAGATGAGTAGTTACGCCGTCGATTTTGGAACGTCAAATTCCCTTCTCAGTTACGTTTCCGACGATCGAAGAATCATCCCCATTCCTCTGGATCCGATCTCGGGGAATGTCCTGCGCTCGCTTTTATATACTCCGGAGAAGAATACATGGTTCTTCGGGAGCGAGGCCATATCGGAGTATGTCCATCACGAAGGCGAGGGCCGCTTTTTTCGGTCGATAAAAAAATTTCTTCCGGAACCTGGATATACGGGGACCTCGGTGCATAACCAAAATCTTGGAATCTCCGAACTGGTCGCGACGTTTCTGGGGGAAATGAAAAAACGCGCCGACGCGTATACCGGGAAAAACATTGAAAGAATTATCCTTGGCCGACCTGCATTGTATTCGCTGAACAAGGAGCAGGATGAGCTGGCCCAGTCGCGGATGCAAAAAGCAGCGGAAATCGCCGGCTATAAAGAAATCGTTTTCTGTCCGGAACCAATCGCGGCAGGTCTCGATTACATGTCCGCGGAGAAGAAGGAGAAGATCGTCCTCATCGCCGATTTCGGGGGCGGTACTTCGGACTTTACCCTCATGAAGTTCAAGCAGGGCCAGTACTCCCGAGAAGACATCCTCGGACTCTCCGGAGTCTTCATCGCCGGCGACGTCATTGATGGCGTGATGATGAGAGATTTCATTTCTCCACATTTCGGTTCCCAGTTTGAGTATCAGTTACCGGGCAGCACGAACGTGCTCCAGTTCCCACGGAACCTTCTCAAGAAGATCTGCTCCCCGGCGCATATCACGCATCTCCGTGAAAAAGACACCTGGGAGTTTCTCCAGCAGATTAACAAGTTCGGTCTCTCGGAAGAGGACAAGCGGCGCATGAAGAATCTCCTTATCCTCGTCGAATGCCAGCTGGGATTCCCGCTCTTCCACGAGATCGAGAAAGCAAAGATCACCCTTGGAGCGGCAACGGAGAGTTTATTTCGCTACCAGTTCCTCGAACTGGACGTTGAACAAACCGTTACGAACTCCGGCTTTCGGAACTCGGTAAGGCCAACGATCGATGAAGTCATGACGTCCATGATGGACGTGTTCCGCCAATCGGGACTTTCGCCGACCGACGTCGACGAAGTGGTACTCACCGGAGGGACGTCCCAGTTTCCGCTTATTCGGGAGGAGCTGAAACGATTTTTCGGTGAGGAAAAACTCCTTACGCATGATATCTATCAGTCGGTGGTGAACGGACTTGCGAAGTATGCTCTTGCGTAAAATTCGGGCGGACAAAACCTGAACCTTGGTGCCGCATAACTTTAATCGCAATAAACGTCGGGGATCGTTGTCACATTTCAATCTTTGATCGGGGCGCGATGGGGAGAAATCATTTCTATTCCACGTTCGGTCGACGCATCTGGTGGATGAAAGGCTCGTCGTATCTCTGTCATGTGAGAGTAATCATCAAATCCAGGCGCAAATTCAATCCAATGATTCCAGATGGATCCATTGGATTGTCATTTCAAAATATATATTTTAACATTTTCGAATGTGCTCAATCATTTCCTTTAAAAAAATAGTGCTCGTCCTGATTTTTTTAACATTATCCGGCTGCAACGCTACAGACGGAGAGGGTTGGGAAATTGAAGACGACGTGATCCCGACAAACTGCAAGCTTCCAGATACTGGACTCAGGGCCAATGGGGTTGCTATCGGAGGGTTCCCAAGGCATCCGGATCGTCTCATTTCAACTGGTACGATCAATGCCACCGTTCTCATGGTGGACTTTCCTGACTTCCCGGCCAGTGTCACAAACGCTGCAGCCTTTGCTATGGTCTCCGGTGCAACGGCCCGATTTACTGAGCAATCTTACTCTCGAATGACTTACAACATGACTCCAGTTAACACCTGGTTTCGAATGAGTCAGAACAGCGACCAATATGACTTTGATTCAAGTTCTGGCCACAGGGCCTATATTGCGGAAGCCGTTGCCTTGGCGAATGCAACCGTGGACTTCAGCAATACTGATTCTTTGATTATTCTTGCTACCCCGAACGCTACTACTCTCACAAAGGGTCCAGCCTTTAATGAGATGATTGGTGGGGGAGTCACAGCAGATGGAAATGAAATGTTGAATGTCGCAACATCCGGCCATGACTTGAACACCTGGGGTTCTATTTGGCTCAATCATGAAGTGGGACACAACATGGGGCTAGTGGATCTTTATGCGTATACAACGACCAACTCCAGTGATCCATGGAACATTCTAAGATACACAGGCCAGTACAGTTACATGGGATACAACAGCTCAAATTCAAACTCACCAGGCCTCACCGCCTGGGAACGGTGGCTTCTCGGATGGCTTGATGACAATCAAATCGTCTGCAAAAACCCGGTGGCAACCGGAGGCTTTAGCCAGCTCATCACACCAGTTGAAAGCTCCGGCGGTATTAAGGCCGTGGTCATCCCTGTTAATTCTACCAAGGCCATCGTAGTCGAATCCAGACGTGCTCAAGGAATCGATGCCTCAATGGCCAAAACCGGTGCCCTTGTTTACACAGTCGATAGCTCTATCGACTCCGGAATGGGTCCTATACAGGTATACCCCACTACCAGTGATACTCGCTATATCCAATCAATCCGTAGTGCCGGCGAGTCTGTTCGCATCGGTCGAGTCAATATTCGAGTAACCTCTTCCACTGCTTCCGGGGATACCGTTAGTGTGACTCTGGGAGGAAACTGAGATGCTCCTATTCAAGCTTTTCCTCATCGCCATACTCACGTTACCCAAGACCCTCCTCGCGGGACTTTTGATCGAGCCCTACGTAGGAATTGGCTCATTTTCCTATAAGGGGTCTGTCAAATACGATGGCAATGACTCGACATTAAGTTCTTCTACTCTCCGAGGGCCCATGTACGGAGGTCGTCTCGCCTGGGGAATGGGCGACTACGGACTTGGAGTGGACTACACCCAAGGGAAGCTCAATGACGGTGGAGAAAATTCTGACCTCAGAAATCTAGCCGCTATCGGAATGTGCAGTTTCGCGCCATTTCGTGTCTGGCTGGGTTATCTCCTAAAGTCTTCCAGGACAATTAAAAACTCAGATTACGACATCGACAGCACTATAGAAGGCAGTGGATTCAAGGTCGGACTCGGCTGGTCCATGAGTAAAAATATTAGCATTAATGCAGAATATATAACAGTGAAGTATTCGAAGGATGATAACCCATATTTAAGTGAATTAGCCGAAACTGACTCTGGCTTCCTTTTAAGTATGAGCTTTCCCTTCGTCATCTTTTAACTGATTTTTCTTTGCTGGTCCCTGTCTTAAAACAATTGAGAGAAAATATCATCGAACTCATTACGAAAGTTCTAAGCAATTCTAAGTTCTAAAAGAGAATGATACAATCACGACACAATTAAAGACTTAGAACCTATATGCCCGAACTACCCGAGGCAAATGTAACGAGTTTTAAAAACTGTAATGATGTTCCTGGGATAGTTGATTTGAGCTGGTTTCACTCTCGGATTCGGATTCTCTTCTCTTTCTTCTGCTTTCCAGAAAATATCTAAAATTATGGTTCTCGGTGCGAATGGTGCGAGCGGTGATCTTGCTGTTTTTTCAAGTGCGAATTCTGGTTTAAGTGGCACCTATATGACGTGGACGGGCTTTTCCAGAATACTTAGAATAAACTATGTCATTAGTTAAACGTCCACCTACATTAAAAATGGCTCCTCCTGGCTTCCATGTCGTAGAACGACAAGCGAAGATATCCAAGAATGGTATTAAATATTTCGTTAAGGCCCATCTTCGAAAGAACAGGGGAAAAATGATAGTTCTCCTTCCTGAGAACATCTTGTATCTCTATTGGCACGGAGATTCTGACTTCCCTAGACTTGGAGCTGTCAAAGGTTATCCAGAACATCATGAGTTGGACTCTGTCATTCAGTTTTGGCTGCAATATTGGCAAGAAGCTGGACTTCCCTTTCCTGAAGATTTAGACCCCTTTCTTATCAAAGTTATTATCGCTAAAGAATCTAGCTTTAATCCGAAGGCTGATCCAAGAACAAAAGAAAGTTCAGCTTACGGACTTATGCAAATTACCAATAAAACCAGACATGACGCCAAGAATCTCAATGATGGATTAGTTGATCTTGAAAGATAGGACCTGGAAGATCCCGTGATTTCGATTGCGATGGGAATCAGATGGTTCAGTTACAAGTTTTCGTGCATTCCACGCAAGGAGAAGAAAAATATATTCAATGCAGTTAGAGGATACTACCACTGGGACAAAGGAGAAGAATATGCCAAAAAAGTTATGGCCATGTATTATGCTTCTAAGTCTTAGTATCTGGGCAAAAGAAGGCGATCCTTACGTCGAAAAACTTTGGGACAAAAACTACCTAAAATTTTCAACAGGTGAAGAAGTATTGCTGGCCGACATGGAAAAACATGGAGGAGAAGCAAACTTCCAGCGTCTTTTTCTTCGTCAGGGAAAAAGAGTTTTATGGGACAAAACATTTTCTCAAGAGTACGATGCCTTATGGAATAGGGCCTATTTCATTCCATTAATACCTGGACAATTTATTACAGATCTTAATAATGACGGCTTTTCGGAAATAGCTGTAGCCACTTGGCACGGTGGTAACGCTGTATGGTCGAACTTGGCCATACTTTTCAGCTTGAAAAATGATCAACTGGAATTTTTAACAACTTTTCCTATTAACGTTGAGGTTTCCCGCTCAGTCTATGAAAACAAATCTGACTTTGGTGATCAGAACTACAGATGTAAGCATTGTCAGTAAAATCAGAGCGTTACGTATATATGTACATATATACGTAAGTTGGCTATAATAGAGGTTAAGATGTGGTTAGTAACCATACAAAAGAAAGTGGCAAAGGATCTTAGGAATAGAAATAAAATTCCGATAGATGTTGAGAATGCAATAATTGCGCTCATTGCTGAATTAAGGCAAGGACCAGCTGTGAATTGGCCAAACTATGGAAAACTAAAAAATCAGGGCAAGAAGCATGACTTCAGGCACTGCCATCTACAAAAAGGGAAACCAACATGGGTAGCTTGTTGGTCAGTAGACACTAACAATAAAAGCATAGAGGTTTATTATGTCGGGACACACGAGAAAGCACCCTACTAAAAGCAAAACGAGTTTAAGACAGGCCCTTATTGAAAAGATATCCCGCGTAGATAAAGAAGAAGATCTTATCGCGCTTAATAATGTTATTGATAAGTATGTTCTTTCAAAGAAAGATTCTGTTACACCAGAAGAAGTCTTCGGAAAAAATTGGACTGATCAGAATAAAAAACTTGGAAAGATTATTCAAGGCCTTCGTTTTCGCGAAGGTTTAACTCAGATCGAACTCGCCAAGGCCTTAAAGGGTGTTAAGCAGGCAAACGTCTCTTCTTGGGAAGGCGGCAAAGAAAAAATTCCTTCGAAAAGACTGGATCAATTGAGCCAGATTTTTGGAACAGATATTAAAAAGCTATTGGACGATAAGAATTGATAAGTAGTGAGAAAACAATTTACCTAAACTTTAATTAATTTATGTAGTTACAGTACCATGCCCGAACTACCCGAAGTCGAAACCATCCGCCTCCAGCTCACTGAGTACCTCCCCTTTAGAATAGAAACACTAACATTTACACCCGAGCTAAAACAAAACATCCTCCACACCGAGTTCCCCAAGCTAGGCCTCGCGATCACTGAGATCAAACGAAAAGGCAAAATGCTGGACTTCGTCTTTGAAGACGGCTCTCACCTACTTTCCCATCTTGGGATGACAGGTACCTGGCTCGTCGGTGAAGAGATCAAATCGGGAAAGCACACCCACCTTACCCTCAAAAGTAGAACTCATACCCTCGCCTACGATGACCCCAGAAGATTCGGGCATATGTACTACTACAACTCTGATGAGGCGGCTCAAAAACTCGGAACGCTGGGGATGGATCTCGCCGACCCTGAATTGGGATTGGATTACCTCGTGTCTGCGATCAAAAAGTATCCTAACCGTGCTCTCAAGGTTCACCTCCTTGATCAGAAGCTCTTCGCCGGATCCGGAAACTACATCGCCAACGAGATCTGTGCCCGCGCTGGAATCCGCCCAACTCGTCGGTGTGGCAAGGTGAAGACCCAGGAATTTCCGCGAATTCTCGCCGCCATTAGAGAGGTACTTGAGCCGGCCCTTGCAGCAGGTGGAACAACGTTTCAGGGAGGGTACCGGGATTCCACTGGAGAGCGAGGCCTAGGGGTTCAGCACCTAGTGGTTTTCTATCAGAAGATTTGCCAGCTCTGTAAGGAGACACCCGTGAAAAAAGTGATCCTCGCACAAAGAGGCACTTACTTCTGCCCAAAATGTCAGAAGTAGCTACGTTGTCTTAGACTTTTCCCTATTCGTAAGTGCTTTGAGAAAATTTCTCAAAAGTTGATCACCGCAAGGCCGGTAGTTGATGTGACCTTCTTTCCGGAACAAGGCACTGAGCTCTGACTTTGTGATTCGAAACCCGACCGACTCGAGCATAGCGAGAATGTCTTCGTCTTTTAATTCGAAGGCCACTCGTAATTTCTTCAGGACCACATTGTTTGTCGGAAGATCAGGACTGAGGGGAGGTCGTGAATCGTCCTTCCCTCGCTTGTAGATGATCACTCCATTTAGAAACCGCGCCATAAGGTTCTGAGGACACCCCTCAAACCCTGGCTCATCCTCGGCCTTCATGTAAGCATTCATCTTGGCCTGCGTGGTATTACCTCCGCCGAGCATGGCGATCTCAACAAGCTTAAATTCGCTGACATTTAAAATAAAGCGTACACTGCGGATAACGTCGTTATTGATCATGAAATGCCTCCGTTACTGCCAGGATATCTTTCGCTCGCCAGGCCGGCACATCTTGTATGAGGCCTCCCAGAAGCGCATCGAACTTATCTTCTGAGAGATCGGCCGTCTCTCTCCACTCAGGTGAAGTGATGAGTCTCCCTCTTAGGGCGGCCGTCAGTAGATCAATCCAAGTCGGGGCCGTGAACGTAAAGTTGAGTGCCAAGGCATCGCCTTCAGCTTCCGTTGAATGCCAGGATCCTCTAGGCACATACAGAAGAGAGCCCGGCCGAAGTTCAAAGCTCTCGGCATCACCAGGCATCTGGGTCGGCATCGGGGTCTCAAGGTACGTCGACATCTCTGGATCTACCGGTTGACCCATCGTGTGCCGGGTTAGGGGATTAAGGAGATGATGATTGGTGGCAATCTTCCAGCGCTTGATACCCTTTAACTGAAGTACAAAATTAATGTTCTGGTCAAAGTGGGCCGCGGTTCCTTGGCCATGAGGGGTAGCGTAGATGAGGTTTCGGCCATAGGTCAGTGCAGAGACGCCAATGGCCTTCCTGAGGTCCTGGAGCCACACTCCCAGCATCGGAGAGAGAACGTGAGCATCATTGAACAGAAGACCCATACCCTGCGCGTAGAAACTCAGGGCCCTTTCGGCATCAGTATCCAAGGAGCTTGCCTCGTCTCTTAAGTCTGGTAAATGCACTTGAATGCTCCCCTCCCAGTGTCCTAAGAGCGATTCGAGTGAGTCAAGAAACGGCAGATTTTTAAGTGCCCGAAAAATTCCAGGGTTAACCTGGGGCACCAAGTGAGGTCTCTCAGAGATAAAGGCAGACTTAAAATCTGAAAAATCAAAAAGCATGGGTTAGTTGTCCCTAGGAGATTTCAGATTCCCACTTCAGATCGAAGGCTTAGACAACTTAGATAGTTGGGTAAGTCTTCAAGGTCTTAGGATGAATCAGTTCATTGGATGACTTGTAGATCCTGGGTGTCTGGTAGAGGTACTTCAAAGCCTTCCATTTAGGAATCGCCTTGTACTTATCAGGGTACATGGCCTTCAAGTGCCGATGGATCGTCTTTGCATGTGCGCAGGAGACTCTTGGAAAGAGGTGGTGTTCAACGTGATAGCCAAAATTCAAATGAAAGAACTCGATCGCTGGGTGCGCCGTTACAGTCAATGAGTTCACGAGAGGATCATTGATTTTTGTAAGAGGAGAGATGTTGTGGTTGGTTGAGATGTAACTCAAAATCACATAATTCTGGATCAACGCCGGAATGATCGCGAGCCAGAGGATATTTTCCAGGCCTATAAACCACAGATAAGCTCCTGCGAGGACGCAGGTGAAGGTAAATTCAATTGTCACTCTCCGGTGATCCATATTGTCCCACATCTTATTTTTAAACCGCATGTAGGCCTGATTGATGATGGACTGGAAAGAGAACCAGTAAAAGAAGTAGAAGTAACTCAGGGGGCCGTTTGACCCTGGAGAAAGGCTAAAAACAAAGCGCATAAACTTGCTTCGCTTATAGACGGAAAGCGTCGGGAAGGCGTCTGGGTCTTTGTAAATTAACTGGGTATTCCCGTGATGAAGATTGTTATGCCAGAAGCGCCAGTATGTTTGTGAAACAAGGAAAGGCGCCAGTCCAATGGTTCCTATCACCGATTGAAAAACTTGGCTCTTCACGATCGACCCATGCAGCGTCTCGTGAGCAAAGAAGCCGATGCTTGAATTGAGCTGACCGATGGCAAAGGCAATAAGAAGTTTGAAGTACCAAGCGGGGTTAACCGTGATCACGAAAGCTATAAGGGAAATATTGATCGCCATGAAACCCACGAGGTACAAGACTCGCCAAGGGGTCCTTTGAAACACTTCTTCCGGGAGAACTTTTCTGAGTTCCTGTTGATAAAAGGAGATGGACTTGAGTTCTGGCCCAGGCTTAACCGACGTATCGTCGGTGGGGGTCGGCATATTGAGAAACGAAGCGATGGGAGCTACAGGTGAAGCTGCTTGGGTTTCGATGTTCAATGCAAAGTCCTTGAAAAGATTTCTGGGATGCTACCAAAAAGCAGAAACAAAGAGAAGTCATTCAACCAGCTTAAAATACGATGCAAACCTCAAGATTTCTGACCCTTAGGGCCTTCGGCGGCTATTCACGATGCGATTCTTACGTGGAAGTGTGTTGGAACCGTTTAGTGGAGGTCGATTTGTAGGATAGTGGAGTATCCGGGCTCGATGGGCACGTCGATTGTGCGTTCGGGTTTGTTTCTGATTCGTAATTTGACGGGGACGACTTCTTTTTTGAGTCCTTCGAGAGATCCGGAAAACGTGAAGGCTTGCCCCTCTTGGAGGTGGGCCATGGCATGAAAGCGCCTCATTCGCTGAGCTAAGGGGACGGGGAAATGAAACGGAAGAATAAGTCTGACTTCGTCTGGGTGGATCTCCTGTGTCGAAGAATTGTTCACGAAGATCGTCACTCGGTACTGCCTGAGATCTGCCTTGGAGGATGCCGGAGTCCTCCCCTCCAAGTGATTGATGATGAAGGGTAAGCTCGGATGACTGCGGCCCTTGAGGCAAGATTGAGGAATGGATGCGATGCCCGGAGTTCCGAGGCGAACGTGAGAGGCCCCGACCAGGACGAAGGGTACATGGCCTGTTTTGGTAAACACACTCTCAGGAATCCTGCTGTCCATTGTCTCTAAATCTATCGCTACCCGAGCGCGGATGACATCGGGCCGTGCCGAATAAACTGGAACTGCGCCGTCGTCTTCTTTCGGTGCCTCGGGGGACGAGGGAAGAAGGCCTGCCAGGGCCAGAGGTCTAGGCCCTGGAGATGAGAAGACTAAGGGAGCGACCGAAGTCAGTGCACGGATAGTTGCGGACCCAAAGCTCATCTCGTTGAGCTCCCTTCTCCCAAACGGCGAAAGGTTATCTTCCCATCGGTTCGGGAGTGCTAACACCACTGAAAGGCCGAAGTTCGCGAGGTCAGCTCCCCAATGGGGGGTCGCAAGAGTAATGAAGGCGTCGAGCTGAGAGAAGGTTTCAGGATCATGCTCGCGGATTTGATTCATCCAGAGGTGACCAATGATTCCTCCCTGGGAGTGCATGATCAGGGAGAGCTTATCCTCAGGGCCCAATTCACCGCTAGACTTAAGGCCTCTCACATAGGCCTCAAAGCTTCGGGCAAAGTCGTAAGTCGTAAGCTCCGGATGGCCTGTTTCGTATTCAAAAGTTCGTACACGGTGACAAGCATTCTGGCGTTCTAAAACCTCACCCATTGATCCGAAGGTACGAGCACTCCCCCCGATTCCATGGATCAGGAAGATATGATGCTCTACGGGACACTCTTGTCCGGAAGCAGCGAAGGAAAAAAGGTTAAGGATCAAGGCAAGTAAAGCACCCATCATTACTGAGCATGTCGGTCGATGCAAGGGAGATCTTAGGGCCTAATCTAAGCTACTGCACTCAAAGCGAACCGCTCAGCTAAGCTCCTCTGGCCCCCTTTCTGCATCCCTTTTAACAATAACGAGGGGGAAAGCATGAATGACAAGAAAGAGAACAAAAGCAAGTTCACAAAAATGGTGGAGTACACACTCAGCCTCATCAATGACGTGCTCAAGGAGCGGCGGTTCGGCACGGATAGGTTTCAAACGGCGAAGAAAACGGAAATAAAAGGTCGAGTCAGGGGCCCAGAACTTCGAGATGTTAATTAGGTGCAGGAGCGGAGACTTTTGCCACAGGGATAGCGACCTTCAGGACCTTCTTTTGAGTCGTGATTTCTAGTTCCTTGGAAGACGGCACGTAAGCGATCTCCTTTACGTCCGTCACCTTAGGAAACTTGACCTCATCCCGGACGGTGTTGGTCTTAAGATCTACCACTGTGACAACGCCGGTACCTGGGGCTATGACGAAGAGGTCCTCTCCTAGGTCGTCGACGATGAGAAACTCCCCCTGAACCCCGCGGAAGACTTTAAGTACCGACAAGTGCTTCTTACCTTCTGGTGCGTCGATGTTGGCCTTACGAGAGAAGACAAGAACTTCGGATTTATTGGGATTAAGAGCTAGGATTTGCTCGAGTATGGGATTCACCGCTATTGACACTGTTCCATCGAGTTCTTTGTTCCGTAGAATCCTGAGCGGGGCAACGTTGCCCGTGACAACTGCTGAGAAGAAAAGCACATCACCATGGCCATTCAGTGCCACGATCTCACGGTGCTTATCGTCGAGGGCAAGAGCACGCAGGTCATCCAGATCAGTATACTTACCAGCGATCAGGTTCTGCCCCTTGATCTTACTCTTTGGATCATCGACCATGATGATGCTCCCGTGGCCCGAGACGTTGATCCCAGAGAGCGTTCCTCGCGCCCGCTTATGGGCGGTGGCCGACGCACGAACGTGAAACTCGCAGTCTTTGGAAATGATATCCTTGCCAGAGCCGTCGCCGAAGCTACGGGCCTCTTTCCCACACAATTCATTGGTATCCGCCGCCAAGACCGGAAGTGCCCAGAGACTTAAAAGTACGGCTAGCTTTTTCATGGTCTAATTCCCGAAAGGGTGTTCGTAATCTTCGTAAAGTTACTGCCGTTGACTTCAAGAGCGGCACTGAAGGTACCTGAGGGGCCGGTGGCCCCCAAGAAGGTCACCTGAATCGTACAGGTTGCATTGGGGAGGATTGTTCCAGTGCAATTATCAGTTCCTAGAGTGAAGCGCGCTATCCCTGTGCCAGTGAGGGCCGTGCTGGTGACCGTGGCGTTGGCAGTACCTGAATTTCTGATCGTGTAGGTATGGGTTACATTCGTTGTTGTCGGGCCATAGGTATCTGAGATAGGTGGCGTCGGGCTCATGCTACCCGTGACGAACGCTACAAGTGGCAGATTGACGTAGGTGAAATTAACTGATGGAATACTATATTGACCGTCAGCATTCGTAACCTGGACGGCGAAGTCCCCGAGTATTCCCGGAGGCGTCACGCAGGTAATCGACAAGGCGCTTACGAGGTTAACGTTGGTGCAATTAGCGGTGCCTATTTTGACCGTCGGATTGGCGATGAATCCGGATCCACCGATCGTCACTGTGGTCCCGCCTGAGACAAGACCTTGAATAGGAAGAATCGATCCTACTGTCGGTTCCGCTCGGTAGGTATAAGCACTAATCTTCGTCGCCGTACTGGCACCTGCATGAACATTTAAGTTGTAAGTGCCGGCGGCGTTCGCAGCGGTAGTGCACTGGAGCTGGGTCGTTCCTGAGAACACCGTCGACGAACAGTTTACAAACCCGGGTGCATCTCCGAACGAAACAATATCTCCGTTTTCGAATCCGGCCCCAATAATACTAAAGGTCTGCCCCCCTAAGAGAGGTCCTCCAGTCGAACTAAGGGAGGTAATTGTGGGTACCGCTCGATAGCGGAACCCACTGGTCAAAGTTCCCGCTAGTGTGCTCGTGTTGGTTACGACGACACTATAGTATCCGGCAGAGGCGGCGGGTGTGACACAGGTAATGCTTGTTGATGAGACTACAGTGACACTAGTGCACAGGTAGCTAGTACCACCGGAACTCATCCGGACGGTTGCTCCAGCAAGGAATCCCGTTCCAGTAATGGTGATTATGTTTCCACCTACAGGTGGGCCACTTGTAGGCAAAACAGCAGTCACAGTAGGACCCACCTGGTAGGTGAAAGCGCTTGCACGGCTACCCGACTGGCCGTCCACATTGGTAACAGCAACTGTTTTTGCGCCAACGCTGCCGGCCGGTACAACGCAGGTAATGGTTCCCGAGCTAACGACGGTTCTAGATGTGCAAGCAACCCCGTCAACAGTAACGCTCGCACCGGAGAAGAAATTAGCCCCCAAAATTGTAATGGTCGTACCTCCAGCAACAGATCCCACAATTGGGGAGAGGCTGGTTATTGTAGGTGCCTCGAGGAAGTTGAAAACGTTATCTTTGTAAGCGCTCTGACCATCAGAGTTAATGACTGTGACGCGTTTTAAACCAACAGACTCGGGTGGCGTCGTACAAACAATAGCGTTGTTTGACCATCCACTAAAGCAGGTGGCGGTGGAGTCGTCGAAGAGAACCGTCGGTGGTAAGGCACCTCCAAAGAACCCTGAGCCTTCGATGGTCACTGTGGTGCCCCCTGCTCGCTGTCCGAAAGCAGGAGTGACCGAGGATACATCAGGTTTTGGACGGAAGGTGTAGCCGCCAACGCGCGTCACCGTCATACTCTCGACGGTAGTAACAATGACATTAACTGCGCCCGACGCTCCTCCGGCAGAACCGGGAGAGGTGCAGGTTAGGGAGTTTCCGGCGCCATTGACACTAACGCCGCTGCAACTAATACCTCCAATAGTAACACTCGTTGCACCGGGCGCAAAATTCGTTCCTGTGATGGTAACGGAGGTACCACCAGTCGTAGCCCCTCCATCTGGGATCACAGAGGCGGTCGCAGGGGCCAATGGGGCGATAGTTGGAGGATCATAAAAAGTGTAAAGACTCCCAGCAGAGGATTGTGAGTCAGGATTCTGAACCGTGACTGCAGAGGATCCTGCGGTCGTAGCGGAGGTTGTACATGTCAGAGTGGTGGCGGACACAAAGGCCGGAGGGCTCGCCGGGGGGGTCCCACAGGGCACACCGTTGATAGTAATCGTCGCCCCGCTGACAAAGTTGTTTCCCGTGACTGTTACTAAGGTCCCACCAGAGGCCCTACCTACCGCCGGCGAGATCCCCGTCACGATTGGGGCCGGAACGTAGGTGAAGCTTCCTGAACTCGTCACCTGCTGGCCATCGGGATTTGTTACTTTGATCGTCGCCGCACCGGTACCGGCCGGTACGACACAGTCGACAGAGGTAGCACTAACGAAAGTTGTAGAAGTGCAGGGAGTCGAGCCTACCTCGGCGGTAAGACCAGTAATAAAGTTCGTTCCCGTGATCGTCACCGTCGTCCCTCCAGCAAAGCCGCTAGTGGGAGCAAAGTTTGTGATCGTAGGTGCATTATTGTAAGTGTAGGCTGATAATAACGTTGCGACCTGAGTATCAAGATTTCTGACCACCAAGTCCTGAGAACCAACAACGCCAGCAGGAAGAGTACAAGTAATCCTAGTCGCCGAACTTACGTTTGGAGAGGTACAAGCAAGTCCCCCCACTGTGACGGTCGCGCCGGCATAGAAGTTGGTTCCGTCAATCGTGAGGGTCCCTCCACCAGCAACAGGGCCAGCTGTAGGAGAGCGAGTCGTGATCGTGGGGGTATTCATAGCGGTGAGACCCGTCAAGGTGTCCGTCTGGCCGTCGGAGTTCGTGACCGTGATGGTCTTAGCTCCTGCAGTGCTCGGGGTCACGTCACATACAATGCTCGTTGCGGAAGAACTAAAGAGAGCACAGCTGTCAGGCCCCGGCCCAACAGTCACAGTAGGGGTCAGGAAACTTGTCCCTGTAATCGTGATTCGTGTGAGTGCTCCTGTAGCTATAGCGGCGGGTGATATCCCTGTTGCATCTGGCGGAGGC
>JAIYDC010000091.1 GCA_027487685.1 Pseudomonadota bacterium
CAACGATGAGTGCCGTAGGATTGATTTCTCGACCACCGAAGGGGGCAAAGCCGGAGACTAAAATGCGCATGTCTTAATCATGCCGGCCCTTAACGCGCAGTCAAGGGCCCGTTAACTCCGAAGCGGGTGTTAAGCTGACCGCAGGCGGCAAGGATCTCGTCGCCTTTAGTCTTTCTGATGACAGTGGGAATACGGTGGTGATCCAAATGGCGCTTAAATCGTTCGACCTTTTCGGCGTCAGGTCGCTGGTAGCTCGTCCCTGGAAAAGGATTAAATG
Source organism: Pseudomonadota bacterium (assembly GCA_027487685.1). Lineage (GTDB taxonomy): Bacteria > Bdellovibrionota > Bacteriovoracia > Bacteriovoracales > Bacteriovoracaceae > Peredibacter. The sequence continues at coordinate 278 of JAIYDC010000091.1, forward strand.
GAATGAGACTTATGAAAGCGTTGCGTCCGGCCAGGTAGAGACCCGTAGCCTCCGCATCTTCTTCAGAATCGTTGAAGTCCTTTATCAGCAGGACCTCATAGGTCACGAAACGGGCACGACCCTCCGGGATCGCCTCTGCAAAGGCCACCACCTCGTCGATGGGGTAGCGCTGATTTAAGGGAATCAGTTGGTCCCGTTTTTCCTTCATGGGAGAGTGGAGCGAGACAGCGATGTTAACTTTCGGCATCTCCTCTTTCCAGCGCCGAAGTCCCGGAAGATAACCGGCGGTCGAAATCGTAATCTTATGGGGCGCCAGACCTAGACCGCGACGCTCCAAGAGAATCTCCGTTGCGGTTTTCACGGCATCGAAGTTGTGCAGGGGCTCCCCCTGGCCCATAAAGACCACGTTCAAGATCTTATCGTCCTCGGGACGCGCCTGAGTGAGCCAGGAGGAGGCACCGATGAACTGGCCGATGATTTCTTCAACAGCGAGATGGCGCGTGAGGCCTTGAGTGCCGGTGTGGCAAAAACTGCACTTCATAGCGCAGCCGACCTGGGAAGAAAGGCATAGCGTATATTTGTTATTAAACGGGATAAGAACCGACTCCACTGTTAACTCGTCCCTAAGCCGGAAGAGGAACTTCACTGTCCGGTCTGCTGATTCCTGGACCGTCTGGATGACCGGGAGCTGGAAGTCGAAGTATTCTTTGACAAAATTTCGACTGACTATGGCCAGGTCCGCAACACAGGGGTCCGTGCGCTTTTTCTTATGGTGCCAATTATAGAGCAGAGCTGGACCGGACTCGGGGAGCCTATGTTGATGGAAGAGCTCGCCAAGGGCCTTTAGGGTATAGCTGTAAAAGGAGACATTCCGGTCAGTCATAGCGGTGGGATTTGTACCACATTACCTTGAAATCTCAAAGCTCGGGTCATAGAATCATCAGATGACCGATAAAAAATGGCCCCTCCTCTTTTGCGCCTGGCTCGTCGCCTGCGCCTCGACTTTGGGGAGCCTCTTCTTTAGTAATGTCATGAACCTTCCACCCTGTAGCCTTTGTTGGTACCAGCGGATCTTCATGTATCCTCTCGTTGCGGTGTTTTTTATGGGGCTCTTCCCTTTCACTGCGTCGGTGCTAAGGTTCTCGTTTCCTCTCGTCATCGCAGGCCAGCTCACGGCCGCCTACCATAATCTTCTCTACTATAAGATTTTGCCGGAAAGTGCGGCCCCCTGCCAGCAGGGGATCTCATGCACCTCGGTTCAGATCGAATGGTTCGGCTTCGTGACGATTCCGTTCCTCTCCTTCACCGGTTTTTCATTGATTCTGCTTCTCCTGGTCATTTTAAAAAAGGAAGTTTCTCGTGAAAGCTAAGCTCATGATCATCGGCATTGCCCTCATGTCACTTGCTACCGTTTATTTGGTCGCGACAAAGTTGTACCGAAGTGAACAATCGCAAAAACTCGCAGTGATGGCGACCGAGGATTTAGCGCGGTTTGTTCCTGAGCACGCGCCGAGACTCGGTACGGCCAACCCAAAAGTCTATTTGGTTGAGTTCCTTGATCCAGAGTGTGAGAGCTGCCGCGAGTTTTATCCGTTTGTTAAGTCCCTTCTGAAAGATTACGACGGAAAACTCCAGCTGGTGGTCCGTTTTGCCCCCTTTCATCCGAACTCGCGCCTAGCGATCAGGATCCTGGAGGCGGCAAGAAAGCAGGACAAATTTTGGGAGACCCTCGAGGTGTTGTTCAAGCATCAGCCAGAATGGGGAAGCCATCATGCTCCACGACCGGATCTCCTGTGGTCGTTTTTACCCGAGGCCGGAGTTGACGTGGAGAGAGTCAAGGCCGATATTCTGGACTCGGACATTGAGCGCAACCTCGAGCGTGACGTGGCCGACCTGAATGCCCTGGGAGTAAGAGGCACACCCTCATTCTTCGTCAATGGCAAACCACTTGAAGTCTTCGGCCAGGAATCACTCCGCCAATTGATTGAGCGTGAGCTCAAGGCCGTGGAAACCGCCACGCCATAATCCGGCCCTTCTTCTGGCCATGCGCTAGGGGGAGGATCCGAACTTCTGCTTCGAGAAGGGCGAGCCTCTTCTCAAAGACGGAGAGGTTCCGCTCTTTTGAGACCAGTGTGGAGAACCAGCGCACTTGTGCCGCAAAAATGCGGGACTCAGTGATGAGTTTTAGGACGAACGCTCTCTCTCCTCCAGGATACCAGAGCTCATTTGAACGCCCACCAAAGTTGCGTGTCGCCGCCAGCTCTTGCCGGCCCAGGTTCTTCCATTTCCGGAGAGTCCCGGCCTGTGCGTCCTCTTCGTTGGCGTGAAAGGGTGGATTACAGATCGTGAGGTCAAAGGCCTCGGCGGGGTGGAGGACATGGGTCAAGGTCTTGGTCTTGTCTCGCTGGTGGCGGAGAGTGATGGCGTTCGAGAGAGTGTTTTTATCGATGATCAGCTGAGCACATTTAAGTGCTCTCTTACTTACATCACTGCCGACGACGCGCCAGCCATATTCTTTGTGACCTAAAAGGGGGTAGATGCAATTGGCCCCGACACCCACATCGAAGACCCTCAGGTTCCGTGGTTCCTGGAAGAGGTCTGCAACGGTATGGATATAGTCAGCTCGACCGGGCACCGGTGGACAGAGAAATTCTTCTGGAAGCTCCCAAAAACGAATCCCGTAGCAAGTTAAAAGCAGGGCCCGATTCAAGGCACGAACGGCCTCCGGCCGGTAATAATCGATGGTCTCGGTTCCAACCTCGTTCATGACAACGAAGCCTGCGAGATCTGGAACAGCGGCGACCAGGGCCTTAAAATCGTAGGGGTCACGGTGGCGGTTTTTCAGGTGCATAATAGTGGGAAGAGTAGACCTTCTCCTCTCCCTTTGGCTATAGTTGCCTTATGAGAAACATCGACCTTGTAAAACTTCACCAGGAGATCGAGGCCTTCGTGGCCGAACGCGACTGGGATCAGTTCCATTCTGTGAAAAATCTGAGTATGGCCCTCACGGTTGAGGCTTCAGAGCTCCAGGAAATCTTCCAGTGGATGGGCGAGGCGGAGTCGAATCAGGTCCAAGGTGACGAGAAGCTGCGCGGGCGGGTTTCTGATGAACTCGCCGATGTTTTTGTCTACCTCCTCCGGATCGCTGGAAAGACGGGGATTGACCTCGAGGCTGCGGTTCGAAGCAAGATGCAGCAGAACGCGAAGAAATATCCGGTAGATCTTTCGCGGGGCAACTCGCGCAAGTACGACCAGCTCTAGGCCAAAAATCGAGGCATTTTCACCTATTCTTTGGTTTTTTCTGCTACATCTGGCAGGGAAGCTTCCTTCTTATAATGGCTTACAAGATTGACCTTTTCTCCTCTAGAATGTGGCCTACCTGAACCTACAGGATGAAATATGGTTATAGAGACAGAGGTAGGACGTCTTGTAAAAATGGATGTCGTTCATCTCTTAAAGTTTAGAGACAACTTTATTGGGGTCGAGGTGCACGTTCACGTTTCAGGCAAATACCTCAAGCTCAATTACGCTAACGATGTGTTTGTACAGATTCTTAAAAAGCTTCAAGATAAAGGAGTGAATGAGGTCTTCATCAACGAGGATGACTGCAAACGAATTATCGAGGAGGTCAAACAGTCCCTCTCGGATCAATCGTTAAATGACACTAAGATGGAAAAGGCCAGGAGAGTTGAGGTGGTAAGCGCGGCCTTCGAGACTGTGAAGGGTGTCATAAACCAACTTGGCGTTGAGCCAGAAACTGTGCAACTTCTAAAAACCATCAATACTCGGGCGATGGCACTTCTTCAGGACTCTCCGTCGCTGCTAGCTTTCATCAAAGAGTTTAAGAAAAACTGTTCTGAGGAATTTCTCCTCTGCATCCTTACTAACTACGTGATGTCTTTGATAATTGATAAGTTCCCCTGGAAATCCGCTCAGGTCAAAGAAAAGGGGGCCCTCGCTTCGCTCATGTGCGACATGACACTTAAAGCGGATGACTTCGCTCAGTTAAGAGCATGGAATCGAAATGGCGGTGAGCTTGCGGAACGCCTCAAAAGGCACCCCGTGGATATCGCGGAGAAGCTCAAAAAAGACAAACTTCTCATCCCGATTGAGACGATTACGATCATCGAACAGCATCATGAACTCCCAGATGGCTCAGGATTTCCTTACGGTATCTCGGCCAATCGCTTTAATCAATTGTCAGCGATCTTTATCGTCAGTCAGCAGTTCACTGAACGGCTTCATGATTCTCGCTACGACTATGACAAGCGTGTGGAAATTATAACTGAGATCCGTAGGCGGTATTCATCGAAGGTGTTTGATAAGGCCGTTGATGCTTTGGCACTTGTTCTTGCTTAGAATGAGGATCCTCTCAAACCCTGAGATGTTTTCATTGAGCATTGCTTGTCGTATTCTTTTTGTCATGATGAAAATCTTTCTTGTCGTGACCATCTGTTTATTAAGCTCACTCACTTACGCCTGTAAAATTAATTGGAAGAGGCTTCCTCAGAAAGTTCCTTCTTTTGCTGAGAAGGTCCGACCTCAAGGGTTAACGGTTTTTAAAAATAAACTAGTTCTTACAAATCACTTTAAAGATACTCCAACTTCAGGGCCCTCTGAGTTAGCTTTCCTTGACATAGAAAATTTCGCCGTGGAGAAAAAATTTTATTTCCCTAAAGACTTTTCCCATGTCGGAGGTTTAGCTTCTGATGAACATTACATTTACGCGTCAGATTTTGATAACCAAGACCTGTTACGAATTGATGTTGATGCGAGTTTTTCAAGTAATGCGCTTGTCTCAAAAAAGATCATGACCTTGGCTGCTGCTGGGGCCTCTGGTTTAAGTGTCTCTAAAGGCCTTCTCGCGGTTTCCTATTATATTGTTCCCCATAGGAGTCCTTACTTCAGTGATCGCCTGGTGCAGTTTTATGATTTAACTTCAGGTAAGAGAGTCTCATTTGAAGGGAAGATATTAGGCAGTAATTTTTCTCAGGGATTAACTTTTATCAACCACAAATCGAAGCTTTATTTGATCGAGGCAATAAATGTATTTTCGAGTGTCATGAGGTACTGGCTGACAGGCCTGGATGATGCTCCTGATCTGATTCGTGTTTATGCCGTCGATATTGCTGCTAAGAAAATTACTCATCTAAAGGACGACTTGATTCCATCTCTCATGGTTGAAGACCTGGCATTTGATGGTGACAAGTATCTTTATACTACTGATGAGCAGGACTTCCATTTTTACCGTGGGACCTTTCAAAGTGACTGTTTATTAGAGAGTGGCACAGACAAAAATGCTAAAAGCATCTAAGTATCCTTACTCTATTTATAAGGAATCATTTATCCCTGGCTCCCTTCTTAAAGCTGATCTTCATCGTCTCACCCAGGGCCCTAGAACTCTCACAAGAACATCGAGTGAAATTCCATAAGTATCACTTTTAAGAATCTTGGTGATTCGCCCTCTGGATGTTCCAGAGAGGGCGGCCAGGTCAGTTACAGTTAGTTCACTGGCCTTGGCGCTTGAGATGATTTTATTAGTGACCATCAGCCGGACTTCCCATTCGATCGCATCAATGGGGGAGAGTCCAAGTCATCCCGCAAGTTGTTTCGCATTTTTATTCACGACAACTTTGCTCTTTTTCAGAACATATCCTTTAGGCTTTTTTGCCTTGATCGATATCTTTGGACGACGTCTTCTCCCTTTACTCTCAATTCAGAGCATCCTTTTCTTAGAGAGGGCATAGGCCTTGATTGTGGCACGCTAAGAGATTCACCTCTTTGGAGTTTAAAAAGAAGCTAGCCGAGCTTCTTTTTAATTTGGTCGGGGAAAGCTTGAACTTCCTTTAGTGTCTTTTTATTCCAGACAATTTTGTTCATAAATCTCCTCGAGGAGGAGTGTACCATATCCGGTATATTGATGCAGTTGTAAGTTATTTCATTGAGATCCTTTCTATGGCGAAGGACCTGCCAATTTACGACATACTGTTTAGAGTGAAAGGGTGAGGTCTGCCTTACATCAAAGGCGCGTCAGTATAACCACTCGTATTCATCACCGCTCTTAGCTGTTCGACTAAATCCGTAATGAGGACACCATTCAGATGGTCATACTCATGCTGTGCGATGATTGCTCCGAAGCCTGAGAACTCTCCCGTCACAAACTGGCCTGAGCGGTCAAAATAGCTCATCCTGATTTTACGGTAGCGCTTGACCCGAAGTGAACTTCCCGGGATTGAGAGGCAGCCTTCTGTGGACCAACTTTGCCCCGCCTCATTAACATACTCAACCCGGGGGTTTACGACGATGGTCAAAGGAACTCTGGCCCCACTCTTCATCACGAACAGTCGGATGGACTGGTTCACTTGGGGGGCGGCCAGGCCCACGCCGCGGGCCCTGTCCATGGTCAAAATCATATCATCGATGAGCTTCTGAAATTTCGGGTCTTCGAAACTCGCCAGCGGGACCTCACGGGCCTCTGCTCTAAGTGTCGGATGCCCAATCTTTATAATCTCCAGCTGGTCGGCAGCGGCCACAGGAAATGAGAATAGAAGGCATATCAGGAGCATGGTTTTCATGGTTATGAGTAAACCAGACTCCTGAGGGAACTACAACGGCTTTAAAAGATGTAACTAATCCCTGATCGCCTTTAACTCTGTTTGTGTCCGCTCTTTGTTGTCTGCAGATCAAATCCGCTGCGGGCCTCTTGCCTGTCCTTCTTGAGACTCCCCAGGGACATGCTGTTCTTGCGCTGGTAAAGCTCCCCTCCTCCGGAGATAGTCTCTCATAAGAGATTCCATCGTCCTAATACTTGGAGCGCTGTAGGCGGTATTTAACCCTCCTGTGTCGAAGACGCACCGGAGTTGGAGTTGTGTTCCAGCTCTTGTTTCTAGAATCAGCCCATGAAGTGAATCTTGTTGGTCAGTTCTGCCGTCGTAGGTGGTGTTAGAGCTGACGACTCTGAGAGTATCTCCTCTTTCGATGACGTAGCTAGAGGCAGATGGAGTGGGGCTCTTGGGGAGTGTCAATCTACACGATCTTGCAGGGTGCATATATACTGGGTCTAGGAAATCAAATCGATCTGTTAGAACTATGTCGCGTCTCACCCTATATTGGGTATTGATCGGCAACATAAAGTACAACGACTCGGTAGAGAATGTTTGGGACGCCGGTCCACGTTCTTTACTCTGGGCCATCACACCTGAGCTGTTGGTTAGGAGTGTAAACATAAGGCCAAGGGCGGCCACTGGTCTATACTTTGAACTTGTCATGAGGAGATCCTTTTTTTTTTACGTCTTTACCAAGGTTGTTAAAGGTAATAATGCATTTTGAATGCCAAGTTTACGAAGTCTTTCATTGACCAAGTTCCTGAATAGCTTTCTTGAAGAAGGTGTTTTTGTTTTTTTTTAGACAACAGTACACAATACATGCAGCTGAATTGAACCGTTGACATGGCAGCGACATGAGTGGGGTAAATTCTAATCTTGGACCACGGTTTTCCTATTCTCGGTTTTTCATGTGGGAATAGATGGATCGCAGTTAATTGAGAAGAGGTCCCACTTTGAGACTGAAGCACAATTCGGGACCTCTTTTTTAAGGAACTAAAGGTCTTTTTTTGCAGTTCATCCAGAATCAGTGGTTTAGGCCCACCCGGCTTTTATTGCGGTTTTAGGAGCCTTAAGTAATCCCTGATCGCCTTTAACTCAGTTTGTGTTAGCCTGGGTCCCGTAGGAGGCATATTGCCGCTTTCTGCTTCAAGATAGAGATCAATCTCTTCCGGTTCCTGGTTCTTCACCATCCGCTTGAGACGTTCCTCATCGCTGAAGCCTTTGTGACAAGAGACACAGCGGTTAGCGAGGATGGTCTTACCTGAGACCACTGGTGCCGCTTGCTTAAGGTCCGAGAGGTAGGTCCGGAGCGCCTCAAGTTCCTCTGTTGTGAGTGCTGGTCCCGAAGGCGGCATAGTACCTTCTTTGGAGACTATAAAGATATTCGTCTCTTCAGGCTCCTTGTCTTTGACCATGCGCTTGAGTCTTTCCTCGTCCGAGAAGCTTTTGTGGCAAGTCACGCACTTTGCCCCCAAGACATCCTTCCCGGCCAGGGCCTGCTGTCTTGCCTGGGCCGGTTCAGAGAAGCGAAGCTTTGAGCGATCACCGCATCCACCCAGTAAAAAGAGTGCGAGAACTAGAAGACCTAACGTGCTACGTTCCACCATACATCCCCCGTTTGACCGTGTTGTTTAATGAAGCTCCAGAGCTTGGCATCGTAATAAAGATTGGAAGGAATCGCGGGCGGCTCAGGTGCCGCATCCCTAAAGGGAACCGGCGCCTCGAAGAGCTCCACCCTCGGATCGGCCATGACCGCTTTAAGGCGCTGGTCCTCTTGGGTGAGAATCCGAACGTTGACACACCTGAGCTTGACCTCTGGCGGGAGAACCGTCAGGAGGGTTCTTGCGAGTGTGCCACTACCGACAGGCATCCACATGGTACGAATCGGGCCACAGCGGTGCTCGATGTGCTTCAGGGCCTTCCGGAATTCGATGGCCAGGTAGTTGCGAAACACCGGGCAATCAAAGCCCAAAGGAATTTTAAGGGTTTTCTCATCCTGAAGCAGGAGGGTTTGCGCCTCAGCTTCCGCTAGGTCTTCAGTCATGATGAGTTTTGCGCCGTACTCCCTGGCCGTTAGGGAGAAGGGGTGGAAGGCGTATTCAGCGCACCTCTGGTCGCGCTCGCAAACGATGATGCACTCGACTTTCAGGGACTGGCATACCGAGGCAAGTGCGACCTGAGCGAAACCTGAAAAAGGGCTGGCATAAACGAAGCGCTTATAACCTTTGCGGATCATGTCTCTAATGTAGGGGCCGGCCGCACGTTGCTTTGTTCCGCCTGGGAGGAGGTCATCACGAACCACATAAGTCTCCTTCTGTTCATATTTCAGAACACTCAGGACAGGACGGGGAGAGAGTTCTACGGGCTCTTGGAGTAAAAGCATGGGCACCTCGCTTACTTACTGTATAGCGCGGTGGGCGAATATATGCTAATTATGATATTGAAACAGGTGTTTATAAAAAAGGAACAGTCATGGACGTTCAGGATATTAAGCTCGCGGAAATTGACCTTTTCCTGGCGATTCTGAAGGTGAAATCTATCCGAGAGGTGGCTCGGCAGAAAAATTTACAGGCCGGTCAGGTGTCCAAATGGATCGCGGGTCTGGAACGTAAGGTGGGTGCCCCTCTCCTGAACCGCGCTGCAACTGGCGTCACACCTACGGCCCGGGCGCTGGAGCTTCTGCCTGTCTTTGAGCGGATGAGTGCACTCACAGAGACCATCGCCGGTGAGGCGTCAGAAGACGAATCCAGAGTGATTTCGGTGGCCTCTTCGTCCTTCCTTTCGACCCACCTTGTGCCCATGGTCCTTGGCGCCCTTCCGGCCTACCGGTTTCGTGTCATTGACCTTCCGCCGACGAGTCTGGTGAACGCTGGTTTGCGTGGCGCCTTTAGCTACTGCTTTCATTCCCAGATCCTCGAATGGCCCAAAACCTGGACCACGAAGGCGGCCGTGCCCTTGCGCTGGAACCTCTACGCTCGGAAAGGGCATCCGATTCTGTCCAACCCAACACTCAAGTCGATTGTAAAGTACCCCTTCATTATCCCGATCTACTGGACGAGCGAAGGAACGCAGTTTGGAAATGACCAGTGCCCAGTTCCGCTCTCTAAACGGATCCGAGGCCATGAAACCGCGACCGCCCAGAGTGCGGCCCAGATCGCGAAGGTCACTGATCAAGTGACGTTTCTTCCTGAGGTGGTGGGGGAAAGTGCTGGGCTCTCACGTGTGGCCGCCCCCTGGAAGCAGGTGGAGACCATGCTCTTCCTGACTGTGAAGAATTCAACGGTAAAGCAGAACGACTTCAAACGCCTGCTCGAGGCCTGCTCCGGGGTGTTTCAGGGCAGTTCGACGAAGGCCGCATCGAGGTCGAAGTCGTAGAGTGTCCCACCAACCCCGAGTGAGCGTCCCTTGACGAACACGAAGTAGAGCACTGTCTTACCATTCACTGTCGCAAGCGTCGGTTCACCGACACCAAAGATCTTCTCCAGGCCTAGCTCTCCGGAGCGCAGAACGATGACTTGCGGGCCCCAGGAAGTATTCCGCTCAAATGGTCCACCGAGGTATTCGTGGTACACCACTGTGGTATTGCGGTTAAGGTAGAGGCGCTTCCCCGTAAAGAAGGGTTGAGATTCATCCGCCTTGGTATTGATCCGAGACGGGAGATTCAAAGTCTGCCACTTTCCTTTCGGGTATACTCCAGATGTCAGCACATGGACCGCGAGGTTGTGCGTAACCTGCTCATCGTCGGTCCAGATGGATCGAACTAAGCCGGCGTCGTCAGCGTAGAGGTGCGGGTTACCTTGAACTCCTGCGTGAGAAGAGAACGACACAGGAGCAATTTTCGGTTGAATCGCTTTGAAAAAGCCGTCCTCGTTGTAGGTCACATTACCAAGGTTCTTACTCCGACCTGGGATGAGTGACCCATAGTAGATGTCCTGAGATCCATCACCACCAAGATTATTGAAGTAGTTGGACCAAGCGACTGCAAAATTTAACGTGTTGTTGGGACCTTTAACAAACGAAAGACCGAAGGGACCGTTGGTTCCCCTGGCGTCGTTAAAGGCGACCTTAAATGGTTGACGGAATGAGCCGTCAGGCTGGCGCTTGAAACCGTAGAAAACCGTGGGGAAAATAGGAATCTTATTCGCCACCCCTGGGATGACCAGGTTTAAGTGGGTGAGTTTTCCGTCACTGATGGCGCCGGTGGGGAAGCCTGGTCGAGTCGGTGCCTTGTACGGTCCGATAGTGTCGAAGACCCAGTTGCTGTTGTCTTTCGTCCCACAGTTGGCGATGTCAAACATCGACCAGTCAGGGCCGGAACAAATCTGGCCGTGGTAGGCAATGCCACTAAAATAAAGAGGTGCATATTGGATGAAGAGATACTCTCCATCAGGTGAAATGGTAATTCCGTCCTCATAGCCCTCGGTGTTGACGTCACCTTCGACTGCCATGGGCTGGCCCGCACCTTTGAGGACGTCATTAAGGACGAGTGCCTTCCTCGACACCGTTGCCGTTGGAGTGCTCACCGTGATGGGGTAGACGCCAGTTGAATCTGGCGTAACGATGAAGGTGTAGTTACCGTCCCTGTGATTCTTGACCGGAGTCACTTTACCCTTTGGAATATCCAAGCGCAGCTTCGCCGCTCGGTCGGGTGCTCCCGCTTTTGTAACCCTCACCTTAACATGAACTGGATCCGGCCCCGCTGCGTGAATGCGTCTGAAAGTGAGCTCGATTTCAGGTGAGGAGGCCAGGGCAGTAAGAGTGGCGGTCAGGGCCCCGAATGAAGAGATTATATTTTTCATGGGACCATTATCGAACAATCGAGGCGGATTCTTGAGTGTTTTGGTCGCTTCGGGAACCTCATCTCTAAGCCATTGATGTTAGATGTATTACCGGAAGGCTCACTTCCAACGGGCGAAAGTGACTGCCTTGCTTCTGGGGCAGAACCGATTGTTTTAGTCGGGCGTAATTTCGTACTCCTCCTATAGGCAACGGCCCTCATACTGTATTACCGTTTAATTTTGATCTTATTTTGAATGAGGAAGAACCATGACGGTGATGATTCCAGAGAATGTAATTTCGTGCTCCAATTTTATCAACGGTGCTTGGCTCAAAGGCACCGACGGTCACCTCGCTGTGGCCTCGCCCTATACCGGTCAGAAGATCGGCGAAGTTTCCCTCCCGTCTTCGGGCCAGATCCGTGAGGCGCTCATTGCCGCCCAGTCCGCTCAGGTCGAGTGGGGCCGAACTCCGCTTAAGGAGCGCGCTCGGGTGCTGTTTAACTTCCGGAATATCCTCCTAAGGGATATCGATCGGATCGCGCACTTGAAGTCGGCCGAGTCCGGTAAGACCTTTGAGGAAGGGAAGGCAGGTCTTATGAAGGGGATTGAGGTCCTCGAGTATGCTCTTTCGCTCCAGAATAGTGACACCGGTGGAAAGCTCGAGGTCTCCCGCGGTGTTTTCTGTGAATACCGCCGAATGCCTTTGGGTGTAGTCGTCAACATTACGCCTTTTAACTTCCCGGCGATGGTTCCTCTTTGGACGATTCCGATAGCTCTGGGGCTGGGGAATGCCTACGTTTGGAAGCCGTCGGAGAAGACTCCACTGACCTCAATTGAAATCGTCAATGCTCTCGCGGAAGCAGGTCTCCCCAAAGGCCTTATGACCGTCCTTCACGGAGGATCCGAAACCGTGAACCAGATCATCGAGGCCCCCGAAGTCCGAGCGGTAGGTTTTGTTGGTTCCACTAAAATCGCGCGGCTTGTTTACACTAAGGCCACCGCACTTGGTAAGCGTGCTCTTTGCTTGGGTGGAGCAAAGAACCACATCGTGCTTCTTCCTGATGCAACTCCAGAGCTCGCCGGAATCGGTATCTCTGATTCTTTCACCGGCTGCGCGGGCCAGCGCTGCATGGCCGCTTCTGTCCTTCTAGCGGTAGGCAACGTCGACGCGCACATCGGAAAAATTATTGAGAGGGCCTCGTCGCTTAAACTTGGTAAAGATATGGGAGCACTCATCACCCGGGCCCAGCGAGATTTCCTGGTAGAGGCCATCAATCGCGCGGAAAAGAGTGGGGCCAAGATCCTCCTCGATGGCCGTCGGGAAAAGGCACCTCCAGGCTTCGAGGGCGGCTATTGGCTTGGCCCCACGATCCTCGATCATGTGGAACCGGGCTCCGAGGCCCAGGCAACGGAACTCTTTGGCCCTGTTCTCTCCATCGTGCGCTGTAAAGATATCACTCATGCGCTCTCTATTCAGAATACTTCCGAGTACGGGAATGCCTGTTCGGTCTTCACTAACTCTGGTGCCCTCGCCGAGCGCGTGATCGCCGGTGCCAAGGCCGGCATGGTGGGTGTGAATGTGGGTGTCCCTGTACCACGAGAGCCGTTCTCATTTGGCGGAGTTGCCGCCTCCAAGTTTGGTCACGGTGATATCACGGGGGATCACGCACTGGATTTTTGGTCCGACGTGCGAAAGATCACTGTGAAATGGGAAAAGCAAAACGATTCGAACTGGATGTCCTAAGGAGGGCAAGATGCAAAACGGTGAACGGAAGGACCACGTTGTCCTCGCGACCCACGCCAATTTCAAGTATCCCGAGTCCCTCGCCCTGGATTGGGGAAACTCCGATCCTTTAAAGCGGGGAGCTGTGGTGGCCTCTCAGACTAACCCTCGCGCGCGGAATGCGATCGGGACCCATTCTGGATCCTATTCGGTGTACCGAGCACTTTCGATCGCCAGCGGGAAGTACCTCTCGTCCCATCGGCCCGATCTAAATAATACTCATTCTCCCGTACAGATCGGTCCTTTCCCGGCCTGGTTCGATCAAACCAAAATCGTCTCCCTCGACCCCTGGGGCCTGGATCCCCAAAAGCACTTCAGTTCCCTCTACGAGCGCGGCTATGATATTCGTCCTTCCATCGCCGTAACCCAAGCGCACTTGCAAATCCCTGAGATCCAGGAAGCGATCCGTGCAGGACGACTTAAGACCGACGGCAAAATCATCAAAGACAACATGGACGTGAAGGTCACGAAGGTAGCGATCGAACCTGTCTGGTTTCTTCCGGGCATGGCCAAGCGGCTGAACGTCGAAGAGGGAGTTCTGCGGCGGATTCTATTTCAAGAGTCTGGCGGCATGTTCCCAGAGCTTATCACAAGGGCCGACCTTAAGGTCTGGCTTCCGCCTATTGGCTCGACGACAGTCTATATCTTCGGGGACCCCAAAGATCTCGCCAATCCCGCCATTGAACTCTCCTGCCGAGTCCATGATGAGTGCAACGGCTCGGACGTTTTCGGCTCAGACATCTGCACCTGCAGGCCCTATCTCATGTACGGAATCGAACATGCTGCTGAGACGGCGCAGAAGGGCGGCGTCGGGCTCATCGCTTATTACCGGAAGGAAGGCCGTGCTCTGGGTGAGGTGACGAAGTTTCTCGTGTACAACGCTAGAAAACGGCAGGAGGGTGGTGACTCAGCCGCTACGTATTTTAAGCGCACCGAGTGCGTCGCTGGCGTCGAGGACGCGCGCTTTCAGGAGTTCATGCCAGACGTGCTTCACCTCTTCGGCATTCAGAAGATTCATAATCTTCATTCCATGTCCAATATGAAGTACGACGCTATCGTCGGGAGCGGCATCGAAGTCGTCAACCGTGTCTCCATTCCGGCCGAGTTGATTCCGGCAGACGCGCAAGTGGAGATGGAGGCGAAGAAAGCTGCGGGCTACTTCACCGAGGGCGCCGTGAAGACGGGGGACGACCTTAAAAAAATTAAGGGGAGAGACATCACGTGAGTACCATCGATACTATTTTTTCACCGGCATTCGTCAGAACCGGAGCGAAGACGATCTTCGAGGAGACTCGCGCTGGCAACACGCATTTCCACTACCACGAAGCGAAACTCCCCGGTACGGTAGACTTCGTGATGCAGACGATCCGCGAAAACTACCCGGACTTAAATATCCCCTTTCACTCCCGATGGGGCCACTTTAGGCCAGGGAACGTCGACCGTTCACTCTGGCTCAAGGCCCGCATAAAAGATCTTGATCCTCTCGAGCAGGCGCGCATCAAGTGGGATCTGGTGATTCCTTCGGTCCTCCTTGACGCCGGTGCCGGCCCCTCCTGGAAGTTTCGGGAAAAAGAAACATCCCGTGAGTACACGCGCTCAGAAGGTCTTGGCGTGGCGAGTTTTCACCTCTTCCTCTCCGGGGCCTTTGCCAGTGATGGAAAATCCCTTCGGTCAGATGCCCAAGGCTTAAACAGGGTCACGCCGAAGCTCATCGAAGAGGCCTTTCAGGTCACTCCGCTCAACCCTCTGGTGGGAGTCGAGGGCCGGGCGATGTTGCTCCGAAACCTTGGGAGCGCTCTAGAGAATAAGGTATTTTTCACTGATGGCCGCCCCGGTAACCTCATCGATTATCTCGTCGGGCGTTTCGGAAAAACCATACCTGCCACTGGACTCCTGCGGGCCGTTCTCGATGCGCTTGGGCCCATCTGGCCAGGTCGGGAGTCCATGGATGGCGTGAACCTCGGGGATGCCTGGCGGCACTCACGCTATGGGCTCATCGCTTTCCACAAGCTCTCTCAATGGATGACCTATTCCCTCGTGGAGCCACTTCTTGAAGCCGGCCTTTCAGTGACCGGGGTTGAAGAACTCACGGGGCTTCCCGAGTATCGAAACGGAGGCCTTCTCCTTGATACAGAAGTCCTGACCTTTAAGAACCGGCGGGATGGTGAACTAACATGGGGAGCAGAGAGTGACCTCATTATCGAATGGCGTGCGCTGACGGTGCATCTTCTGGACACGATGGGGGCCGAGATTCAGCGCCGGCTAGGAAAGACACCCCAGGATTTTCCACTGGCCAAGGTCCTCGAGGGAGGAACCTGGTGGGCGGGCCGAAAGATCGCGGCCACCCTGCGGGCCGGCGGAGTTCCTCCGCTCAATATTAAAAGTGATGGAACGGTATTTTAGAGGAGAACGTATGCATAAGAACCTGGTTGAATTGAACCATCCGCTCCTCAGGCACAAGCTTGGGCACCTGCGCGACAAGAACACCAACTCCGCTGATTTTCGAAATCTCATGACTGAAATTTCAAAACTCCTCGCCTACGAGGCCCTGCGCGACTGGACCGACCTCGGCACTGTTTCGGTGGAGACTCCCATCGCCCCAGCGAAAGTCGATCGCATCATCAACCCTCCGGTAGCGGTAGCGATCCTGCGCGCCGGTAACGGTATGCTCGATGGCGTTCTCTCGATGATTCCCATCGCCTCTACGGGATTCATCGGGATCTACCGCGATAAGTTCATCCAGAACACGGTGGAGTACTACTTCAAGCTTCCGGCCGATGTGCAGGGTCGTCCCATCCTCATGTGCGACCCATTGATCGCCACCGCCGACACCATGATTGCGGCAGTTGACCGTGTAAAAAGTTACCACTGCGGGGCCGTCAAAGTTCTATCTGTACTTGCCAGTACCCATGCGTTAGAACGGCTGCAACATTTTCATCCTGACGTGAAGGTTTACGCTCTCTGTGTAGAAAAAGAAATGAGTGAAAATGGATACCTGATTCCAGGATTAGGTGACGCCGGTGACAGGCTTTATCAAACCAAATAAGACTTTTATTTTAGGTGTGGCCGGGGGCTCTGGCTCCGGCAAAACCTATTTTGCTCAGGCGCTTAAAGACGCTCTTGGTGACGATGCTACCATCGTCTACCAGGATAATTTCTACATCGATCAGTCCCACCGTTTTGACCACGACGGTGGTGCAGTTAACTTCGATCACCCGGATAGTCTTGAACTCTCACTCCTGGCCAAGTGCCTGGGTGAACTCCGTCAAGGCCAGGGGACGCGGATTCCGCGCTATGACTTTAAGACCCACCGGCGCGAGAGCGAGGAGCTCTACGTCGCTCCCACGGCCGTCGTCATCGTCGATGGTATTTTGATATTTCATCCTGAATTCCTTCGGGCGCAGTTCGATGAGATGGTCTTTTTTGATCCCCCCGAGGAGCTGCGCTTTGAGCGTCGGCTCGAGCGGGACGTTAATGAACGAGGAAGAACGCCAGAGGGTGTACGGGCCCAGTTCATGAAGCAGGTCAAACCGATGCACGATCAGTTCGTGGGGCCCTCGAAGGCCTTTGCAGACGTCGTCGTCCGTGACCTTGGGGATTACCATGAGCACTTTGAGGCCTACCGGGACCGGTTGATGCGACTTGCGCGGAGGTAGATCCTCTGACAAAATTGTTGCATGAAAACACTACTTCTTTTTGCTCTTAGCGTAGTTTCTGTTAACGCCGCCGTCTTAGGCCCCATTTCCACTTCCTATAACTTTGACCAGGCCCCAGAGTATCAGGCCATCTTGGGTGAACTGAAGGCCTCAGGGGGGGATTTCGAAGCTAAGGTTCGTCCCGAACCTGCGGCTCCTAAGACCCTCTCCCGCGGCGAGCAGCTGGTGGAGGAGGCGAAGGCGCGCAACCGCGCTCAACTCAAAGAGATCTACGCTAAGGATAAACGCGACGCCGAGTCAGCTCCCTCGCGCTCCACACTTGATGAGTGGAAAAAAGAAGCCAAGTCCACGCAGAAGCAGTGGAAGGAGGAAACCCGCAACATCCTCGCCACCTGGAGGGCCGAGCAGGACGCGTTCCTTGGTCGCATTAAGGTGTACAAGGAAAATACTTTCACTCTACCGGTCAAGGCCCAGAAGATAGTGGAAACACCGATTCCGGCGGCCGCTATCCCCGAAGTCCACATCGTCAATGGGACCTTTGCTGTGCCGATGAAGGATCAGGCGGCCAGACCTACCTGCGTCGCCTTCGCTGGTATCCGCGCGATTGAGATTCTCCTCGCGCAAAACCAAGTCGTGCGCGACCTCTCGGAGCAGTACCTCTACTGGGCCGGTAAGCCCAACTGCCAGAAAGCTCCCTGTGCTGAGAAGGGCTCCTGGATCCGCGAGTCCTACCGCTTCTCCCGGGAGCGTCCGGTGGTCGATATTCCTACCGAGAGTGACTGTGCCTACCGGAGCGAGGGGATAGAAAAAAATGAAACTCAAATTCCTTTGCCACCCTCTTGTCAGGAGGGGAGTGTGAAAATCACCGCAACTCAGGAGGCCCGGACCCTGGCCGAAGTGGTTGACCTCGTGAAGCGCGATGTTCCGGTGGTGGTAGCGGCCCGTTTGACGGAAAATTTCTATCGAAATAAAGGTGTCATCACACTCGCAGCATCCGCTTCTAGCGGCGCGAAGCTCGATCAGCATGCCCTGGGCCATGCCTTCCTGGCCGTTGGTGTTATTGAACTCCCCAAGCAGATGAAGGAAACGGAGGGGAACTATTGCCTTCTCGTGGCCAACAGTTGGGGCAAGGGGTGGGGCGCCGGTGGTTACGGTTGCGTGACTGAGAAATGGCTCATTAAGCAGCGCCAGCCGTCGCCGTTCGTTGCTGCGACCGCAGTCGAAACCCGCTATCCCTCTTCTCCTTGAAGAATCAAGTAAAATCCGTCATGAAGCTCACTACCTGTTGACCTTCCCACCAAAAAAATTGTTAAGAGCCTATCCCAAAACCGTTCTTAAGGTAATCCACGCTGCCGCGATATGAAGAACCGCCATATAGTTCTCTTCAGATTTTTCCGTGCGTACCCTCGCCTTTGCAAATCGATTGATCCAAGAAAAGCCCCTCTCGACTTGCCATCGCATTTTACCAAGATTCCATGGACGCCCTCGGCGTGGGTGGCGCCGTGGGATTATTGCTTGAACACCAAGCAATGAAAACGCCTCTCGGATGTGCTCACTATCATAACCCTTGTCGAGTAAGACTCTCGATCCATCGATAAGGTCGCCTGGGCATAACCCGTCGAGAAGTTCATCTATGGTTGTTGAGTCGTGCTGGCCAGCAGGGTGAACCGCGAGTGCCAGGGGAATTCCTTCGCAGTCACAAAGGAGAGAGCGCTTAGTTCCGATTTTACCTCTGTCTACGGGGCTTTTGCCGGTTTTTTTCCCCACCCAAAGGTGCCTTGGCCTGAGACGAATCGATGTTCAACTTGCTCCAGTCGATGCCAAATTCCTCGTCATACCTTGCCAGACACTCTGCCCACGCCATCTGGAAAACACCCTGTTCTTGCCACTCCTGGAAATAGCGATGAGACGTTGACGACGAGGCGTAGGCCCGTGGCATATCGTTCCATGGAATACCGGTTCGGATGGCATAGAAGATTCCATCCACTACTTTCCTTAGATCCGCCGACGGACGCCCGCCTTTGGGAGAGACTTTTTTCACGGGAATAAAGGCCTCTAGGATTTTCCAGAGAGGCTCGGGGCATTCTAGGCGCGATGATTTTTTCATAAGAAAATCTTCGCTCTAGCGGAATTAAAGGCCAAGACGCAGGGCCGTATTTATGGGTTTTGGGATAGGCTCTAAGTGTCTTAAAGAGAAAAACTTAATGTAATTTTGTTTTGATCCGATTAGTGAGTGCAATAAGACAACCCGGCCTACATGTGATCAAGGGTCTGTAATAAGGGATCGAGTAATAAAGGTGGAAAGATGATACTTCGTAAGCTACTTAGTTTGTCACTATCTTTAGTAATTGCTTTTCCAGGCCACTCAAGAACGCAGATCAGTGATGATAAAGATCCGGTCTCTGGTATTCTAAAACGGATTTCTCAAGCAAAGAGCATGAACGAAATTGTTAACATGGTTAAGGAAAAGACTCCGTCGAAAGTTGATGAGGTTGTAACCTTTCTAAAATCAAACAATCTCGAGGCTTCAGAGATCCCTCAACTTAAGCTTTACGGGCGAACGCTGGTTTTCAATGAAGAGCAAAACATTAAGATTACCGTGAGTGAAAATAACCAAGTCATAGTTAGATGGGGAGATAAGGAAAAGCAGATGCTACAGACAATGAGCATGAAAGAGGTTATGGACGAAGTTAAAAACTTGTCGCCAACGAAACAGTTTAGTTTATTAGATCTTTTCATCTCGAATGCCTATGCCAATGACGACCTTAAATTTGTGGGCCTAGTCGCCCTTATAACTTCACTTGCTTTGTTAATCACCGCGCTTCCCTTTGCAGCTCCACTCGCTGTAGTCGGTGGAGTAGCGTTGGGAGCAGGAACTGCACTGGGAATCCGAGAAAGTAACCAAGTAGCACATGCCCTAGCACTCCTGGAGATTTGCAGGACCTCTCAAGGACTGACTGCAGAAGAACTTGCTGAATCGTATAACCAAGTTGCAGGAGTACATACAAGAATGCGTTGTACTCTGGAAACTAGGGATCCAGAAAAGGCAGGTGTTTGCGCTGCGCTACGTCAAGCTATTAGATGTTTTCGAGGAAAATTGGAAGAAGCACGATTATCAAATAATGGCGCTCGCTCATCTGGAAAAGAAATTATTTTCAATTCTGAACAAAATCGATACCGCGTTACTCCTGCGAGTCCGCAATAGTCGAGTTTTGCCCCTCACAAGCATGAATGAGAATTTCTTCAATTTGACCGGGGAGACAAGTATGTTCTCGGTTTGTTCCCAATAAGATGCAGTGGGATCATTGGCCTGCTGCTTGAAGAAATGCTGCCGGAGTGAGTTATGACATGACCCTCTCCCGCACCGATGCTCATCGGGATATCCCGAACTAGGATCACTGCTTGTGGCATCGCTGGAACGCCATCGTATCGGAGGATATCCCCCTACACATTAACAGCAGCGTTTCGTACCTCGTCGAGCGTTCAATCCAGGGCCACATCGGTTACTTGGGCCAGGACGGCGCACTTTGTGTGAGCTACGGTAAGTAGACGGGCCACCCGGCCGACGATAAGTACGCCATCTACGATGAGGGGAGCGCCACTGACATGGACTAGACCGGGAAGATCCGTAAGCTCGGGCCCACGGTCTAGGACCAGCTCAGGGCCTACCCCCTCGGCGTAAACCTCTTTACGACCTCGCTGGTCCAAGCGCTCTATGATGCGCCCCCGGAAGGAGAAGATCTCCTCGCCCCCAAACGATACGGCCTCCGGAAGCCGAATGTTATCGCCATGAACTGCAGTTGGGAGGAGATCCTGATAGGCGGCACCACCTGTTACGGCGAGATCAAGAAGGCGATCTTTACCGTCATGAACACGATCCTTTCTGACTACGGGGTACGCCGGGGCAAGCGGCGACCCGAAATGGCAGGTCGCGGTTTTCTTCGGCCTCTGCGGAGCTTGTAAGACAACACTCTCCACGCTTATGCGCATGCGGATCATCGGCGCCTATGATCACGGTCTCTCGGGCAAGGGAATATTTTATTTTTGAAGGCGGCTGCTATGCCAAGACTTATAATCTACGTCAGGACCTTGAACCAGAGATTTTTCAGGCCACAAAACGCTTTGAAAACATGACCGAATATGCTTCTCTTGATCCTGAAGCCCGCTCTCTAGACTTCGCTGACAAATTAGTGACTGAAAATGGGCGCAGCACCTATTCTATCTCGGCCCTTCCTCATATTGTAGGCAATGGTCGCGGGTCTGTTCTGAGGCACTTCTTTTTCTTCGCGGCAATTGTGCTCGGACTCCTGCCGCTTATAGCGAGGCTCGACCATCAAGACGCGACACGCTATTTTCTCATAGGTCTTACCGTAAAAGTGGCCGGGACTGAGATGGGGATGGAAGGGATCACGGCGACATTTCCCCACTACTTCGGGGCCTTTTTATGATGCGAAGACCTGAAGACTACGGATACCTTCTGCGTGAACTTCTCGTGGGGCATGAGATCAAGGTCTGGTTGGTGAACACCGGCCAGTATGACGTATCCTATGGGGTCGATAGACGCTATGATCTTCATCTTACCCGGGATTGTATCCGCGCGGTTAAACGCGATGGTGCTCAAGGTGTGCGCTTTACCAAAGATTCGGTTTCTAATCTCTCTACCCCGGATGGCATCGGAGACATCGAGTCTCTTTACTTTCATCCAGAAACGTTATGGGAAAAGCAGAGCGACTATTTCACGGCCGCCCAGCAGCTTAAGGATCTGATCTTCGATGAGACCTACCGAAAGCATCTCGGCTCCGGGCCAGGAGTGCAGGAAAATTTCACGCTGTTGTCAGCGTTTTCTTGTATACTAGGAGCGATCTTTTCTAAGGAGTTCCTTTGTTAGTGGTTAAAACGAAGCTTGAGTATAGTTCCATTCATGGCCTTGGTTGTTTTGCGGGAGAGGATATTCCAGCGGGGCAGCTTGTCTGGCGCTTCGATCCTGGGATTGATCTTGTCTTTACTGAGGGCGACCTTGCCCGTCTCCCCGAATCCTTTAGAGATTTCCTACGGATATATGCCTATAGTCCTGTCGCTGAAACTGAGAAGACCTATGTCCTCTGCATTGACCACGCTCGGCATATGAACCATTCGGATTCGCCCAGCCTGCTCGAGACCCCCGACGGTCAAAATATCGCCGCCCATGATATCAGGAAGGGAGAAGAGCTGACCTGTAACTACTTGGAGTTCGACCGCACTGCCGGTGAAAAACTGGGAGCAGAGTAAAAGGCTCAAGTAATGAGGCCTGTTGACCGATGAGGATAAAAACTCAGAGGTAAGCTATGAAATCCTTGATTGTCCCGCTCTTATTCCTTGCTGCCTGCGCCTCCCAGAAGAACCTCCACCGGACACCGGCGTCCAATTCCTATGGTTCCTGGGAAGAGTATATTCAGCGCGAGGTCTTGAGTACCAGAAACCTTGATGCTTGGTACCCGGACTCTCAGTTCTTGAAAATTCCCTGGCGGAAAAGTAACGATGTGGCCTACGATAGCAACCCGCGGGAACCTTCGGCATTAAATATTAAATCTTTGCGCTGTGGGGACCGGACCCTCTGGCCCACGCATCCACAGCAGACGACTAAGAACTATCTCTACGGCATCTTCGCTAGCTACGACCACACAAAGCTCCCTCCGACTTCCGATGCTTGTAATCGTCCTGCCCCCAACGGTCGCTTCTGTCTCACGGCAACTTTGGCGTACCTCTTTGTCATGTCTGACACCTACCAGGACAGCTGTGGAAACTATTACCGCGGCTATTGGATGGTGAACTTCCTGAAAAAGTACGACAACATGGGGACACTCTTATCGAAAGGTCGAACCGTTTATCAGACTCCAGGATCACAGTTTCGAGGAGATTATCAGACGGCCCAGACCTACGGTGTGGAGGCGGCAGATTTTCTTTTTCTAACGGAGCTCGACTCTGGGGACATGGCAAAAATCCGCCGGGATAGTGAAGCTGCACTTCGAGGCGGTTTCACGAAGCGAGGCCTCGCTTTCGAACCGCGGTAGCGCGGGCCCTCATGCCTCAAAGATACAGTGATAAGTCGTTCTTCCAAAAGATTGTTAAGTTTTCGAAAGAGGCTGGGTTCGATGTCATCGAATACGCCCTTATTCTTCTGCTTAAAGAATGTGTCGTATACTGTGATGGATCTTGAATTAATGTGTATTGATGCGGGGTTGCCTTTAGTGCCTGAACTCTGAGGGCGATACAAGTAAAAGATCTCCATCTGATACTGTTTAGGTATGACGGATAAAACGCTCAATACTCCTTCTTTCTCTTCAATTAACACCAATCGCAGTTCACAGCGTATGAGTGGGAAGAGATGAATAATGCAAGAAGAAGAAGAACTTTCATTAATTTAAAACAAGAACTGTTTTTAAACAGGCGTCCACTTTGAGCATGTCAGCAACTGAAAGTTGAACAAGTCTTTTCGTGAGTGATGATCTTTCTATCGTAAAAATAGAAGAACTTCGAATAATCGTCGGTTTTTTTAAAGTGATCACAACATCTTCAGAAGGATTTATCGGTTTATCTTTTCCATTGGAATTCTGCAGTGACGTAAGTTTCACCACGTTTATATCGAGCAAATAAAGAGCTCGATTACGCAAATTATTGCTGACAATAAGTAGGGGCCTTGGTTTTTGTTCTGGATCGTTAGGCCATACTCCCAACCATATTTCACCTCTTAACATTAGAAGAAGTCCTCAGTTTCATCTTCTGGCTCAAAAGCTCTTGAAGACATCATCATAGTGGAGGAAATGCCTTTCTTGTTTTTCTTGCGAGTCTGTTGCTTCGCGATCATTTCATTAAAGCGTATATAGTCCTGCTCCACCTTCATTTGGTTTTCTAGAGCTAAACCTTTAGAGATAAGTTCATTGATTCGGCTACTCAGCTGACCTTTTGGTATGCCTTCAAGGAAGAGCTCAATTTCTTCTGTTGGATAGAATGCTTTCTTTAGGCCCATAAATCACCTCGTTGGTGTAATTATATGCCCGGTGTCGTTATTTTTGTCAACTAAATTAGAGATAATTATAGAGATAAAAAAGGAGACAAAAGTGTCCCTTAGCGTATGTTAGCTAGATCCTTTATTGGGGCCGGAAGTCGGTTCCTATTCAGAAAAAAGGCCCTAAATTAAAAAACCCACACCGGTTAAGGTGTGGGTTTTAGTTAGGCCGTTAGGCAGGCCTTCAGATTTACAGTGATAAAATCGTCTTGGTCTTAGCGGCAACGTCTCATCTGAACTTGGTAGATGATACCGGCGTTGAAGTCAGCCGAATCCACTGTCGCCAGGGCGTCCTGACGGGTTGTATTCCGAACCATCATACTCGCGTTCACTCGAAGATTCACGTCCGCCCCACATGGTGACCAGACCATGGCCTGGACACCCAAGGTGTTATTGAACGTGTAGTCTTGATCAATCCGACCTCTGAAATCCTGAGCAAACCGTGGGCCCTGCATTCCAGCGAAGAAGTATTCTGCTTGGAGCCGGGCCGATGCACCCGCTGGAAGTCCCACAAAGCCACGGTAGTCGACAGCAAGAATGGATACGCTAAACCCACCCGGGACAAAAACCGGAACTGCGATGTTACAGCTCTTTCGGTCCAGTGTACGACCAGAGGCGGGCCCTGCTTCCGTGACGAATTGATCGAAGATAACTGAGAGCGATTTTCCATCTGGTGAGAGAGTCGCGGACGCGGAGCCGTTCGGGCAGCCGTTTCCTCCGTAGGCAGGTTGACCTAGTTGAATGGTATCCTGGGCGAAGGCATTAAGGCCGAGTGTAAGAAGAGCTGCAGTAGCGATGGTCTTGGCAAACGAAGTCATGTTGGCTCCTTTGAAGCTAGCGTTGTGGGCATCCTGACCCGGGTACGATTAAGACCAAGGTACCTAAATCCATCGTCGTTCGAGAACCCCCAAAAACAAGTCGTCTCATCAAAGATGCCCACCTGGTCGGGCCCACAAACCAGGTGGGCGCTAAACTTTTCTTGCTACTGGCGCCCGAACTTTGAACTTGGTAATTGGTAAGGAAAGGAGACCACCACATGAAAAATCTTCTCTTCATTGCCTCTCTCTGTCTTGCCTCTGTTGCTCACGCACAGGTTAGCTTTAACAGCGTGACCCACGCTGGGACGGGCTGTCCTCAGGGGACAGTTTCTTCGGTGATCTCACCTGATGGATCTTCCATCTCCATCCTCTTTGATGAATTCCGCGCGGAAGTTCCGCAGTTTGACGGGAACAATGACAATGGTGAA
This sequence comes from Pseudomonadota bacterium, assembly GCA_027487685.1. Taxonomy (GTDB): domain Bacteria; phylum Bdellovibrionota; class Bacteriovoracia; order Bacteriovoracales; family Bacteriovoracaceae; genus Peredibacter. Next base: position 25,391 of record JAIYDC010000091.1, read on the forward strand.
ATCCCGCGAGGTCCAGGAGCTCCTCGAGGTCGAAATACTCCTTCGATTCAGCACCGGAGCTGTTCCTTGAGTTTCACCGCCTCTCTTCCGCCGGGAGTCCGGGCGGAATCCCTCGAGGTGAATCTGCAGGCCCGAGGAGCGACAATCTTTGATCGAGGAGTCGATGGCTACTTCTCATCTATCCTCGTCGGATTCAATGGCCTTGCCCGCTCACGAGGAAATCCGACGGTCGTAGCTCGGCGCTCATTCCGGACGAGGACGGCCGCCATCGACGAGTCATGGGTGGAGAGTCCACGAGCGGTGATTCCTCTCGCCTCAGGTTGTTCCGGGGCCCAGGGCCGTGACATCCGGTTTGATCTTAAGAATCATATCCACGCAGAAATTGCATCTGGCGACACGAGCCGCCGGGGTCTCATCACTGTAGATTCCAATGATGTGAATGGCTTGTTGCGTTTCACCGTCAGAACAGCTCCTTGTGCCGGTGGCAGATTGTCCCCTTAGTGGTGCCATTAGGGGACCGTCGCTCTACTAAATTCTTTCATGGCCTTTTACTAATTTCGAAAAATCTCCCCCTCTGTTACATAAGTAAGGGGGGGGCAATTCGAATGCAGGAAACCATTGAGCATGACCTCATTCAAAGTTTACAGATCATGATCGCAGGCCATCTCGAGCGCCATCCGCAGCTCACCTTGAATGCTCTTGCGAGTCGCTCGAACGTCCCGGTGACCACACTCCGGCGGCTGGCCGGAGGGCAGCAGAAAAACGATATCGCTCCTCACTCCGTGCTCAACCTCGTGAGTTACGTTCTGCGAGAGAAGAATCTTGCTCGGCTGCTCGAACGCGTGGCCCCGACCGTCGCCGATTTCCTCCGCCGGCATTTCGGAAATTTTATCTTCGAAGCCCCAAAGGCAACCTACAGTACGGACCTTAATTGCGAGCTTCGTGATGAGACCAAGTACCTGATTTACAAACTCGCAGCGAACCACGACGGAACCGATCTGATAACGGTGGTAGAAAACTTTGGGGCCCAGGGCCTTAAGAAAGTCGAAGAACTCAAGGCCCGAGGCCTGGTGGAGGAACACGCAGGCAAGATCCATGCTCGCGATAAAAACTTCTCTCTTGATCTGACCGTGGCCGCGGCCCATCTGCCGGCGCTGGTTGGCCTTTATAAGCCTCAGACCATGGGGAGAGGACTTAACACCATGTTCAGCATGAGCGAAGCTTTAACAGCTGAAGCTATCGCCGAACTCAAGGCGCTTCAGCGCGAATGTGTCATGAAAATGAATGCCGTCATGAATCGACCCGAGAGCCTGGGTTCGATTCCCTACTTTACCATCAACCTCGCAGAAACACTGTTAGCAGACACCACACCGGGAGACCTGCAATGAGAATCTTATTCCTTCTTATGTTCTTCCTCAGTGGTCTTTCGGCCCACGCTATGACGAGACCAGAACTCGAAGCTCTATTAAAGGAAAGGGGTCTTACGGTTTCTGCACTGGAGCTTCAAGGACTCAAAGTGGTGATGGGGGAAGTGACCGGGCATCTCACGGCCTTGCCGTTCAAGCGAGTGGCGATGCTTATAACAAGTGACGACGCCATCCTCCGCTCGGAGATTGAGGTCATTGAGGGGGGACGCACCATAGGGGAGCTCGTTTCCGCACGATTTAAGGGGCAATATTTTTTACTCAAAGATGTTCGTGCGACGGTCATCACTCCTTAATGATTGAGGACCATACCCAGAAGCTCGCATAATACGAGCTATGCGGTGTCCCCTAGAGAACAGGATTAATCCTACAACTGGAAAAAACATAAACCAAATCAACCCTGCAATAAAAATCGGGACATTGCTAGACTCATTTTTAACGAGATTGTTAATTTCATCGTTTATGGTTGGATCACGTTCTAAGTAAACAACTTTAATAACGCTTCCTGGAGGCAGATTCCAAGGTGATAAACTTAATACTTCTCCGCGGACATTATCACCTTTTGAGGTTTTAAACGTATAAGAAAGTTTATACTCAATCCGAATACGCTGACCGGTAGACAAAAAATAGGCTTTCTTCTGGGAATATTCTTCGTGAGTGATTTTATGCCTAAGATCACTCATTCTCATTTTGCTTCTGTCTATTAGCCGTATGTATTCAATAGTTTCAGATTCTATGATGGCCTCAACGGGAGGGCCTTTTTTTAGCCGGTATTGATCAATGAAATGTTTCGATGGAAGATAGGCCACAATTATCCCCCACAACATCCATAAGATTGCGATGATTCTTAAATCTTTCAATGTAGTAATGATTATCTTTGCATTCATGAACTCAACGATACACGTGATGTAAAGTTAGGTCATAGCGGAAAAGCCTACCTCCCTTGCACGTTTAGCTTATCGCTTTAGATGATGGTGATACTCGTATTTATCGTCTTTTACGAAACATAAAAGATGGCTAAGATATGAATGGGGAGTAGCTCGCTCACAACGAGGCCCGGCGTCGTCAACACGGTAGTAACCTACCCGGTGCCAGGGTTAAAGAGCAAGACCGTAAAACATGGAGGGCTTTATGCCACTTTTTACGATTCTTGTAGGGTGTTTTTTTCTGCAATCTTGTGCGAATTTTCTTGTTTCCCATTCACCGCGGATTGAATCTCCTGGGTATCTTAATACAAGACAAATGGATCCTGGATTGATGCGGGAAAGTTTCTTGAATCGTTAGGGATTCTAGGTATTTTTGTCCGCTTTTCCCAGCAACACATAGCTCCAAACTCTGGGAGGACTGACGACCACGGAGTAGTTTTTGAAGTTAATGACTTCAGTTTACGACTTCTGTGGTATCAATCTTTTCCTTCGAAGGACTTTTACGAATGTGATGCATTTTATGTAACAACCCCAGTATGAATGGAGATAAGTTTTTTATGAACATCCCTTTTTTATTCTCACTTTTATTCTTACTCATTGTCAGTGGCTGTACTCATGGCGTTCAGGTCGATGAACTCAGCGAAGAAATAAACAGACACGAGGCCAGGAGCCTTGCTGAAATTCGTGCCGAGTTGAAGATTATTCTTGAGGCCCACCCTGATCTTTCCAAAGAGGTACAAGATGGGATCACTCAAACGGTAGAAAAGGGGTTGGCGAAGCACCAAGTTCTTAGAGACCAGGAATCAAAAGTGATACATCATATTTTGTCTCAGGCCGTTTCACCAATCTCAGAAAAGGAAGGGACCATCGCTCAGAAGGATATTCTCAGAAAGATATATTTAGAGAAAAGTGACAACGTGTTCGAGCTTGTCATGGATGTTAAGAAACTCGTTGGTCCGTCACCCAAAGATGGCATTGATCAGGAGATGAAGTTGTTGATTCGCGAGATAAGATAGTTTTTTTTCTAGGTGATATAACTCAACCAATTAGCTGCTTGCATTGGAGGTGTTGCTTCGGCTACTCCTCCAATGCAAACTGGTTAAGGCCTGGTGGCGAGGTTCACGTTTAATGCCCTTAGATCATAGGTTTAGATTGACTAGCATGACCTTGCTGATCAACTGGTTTTAACTTTTTCCTAATTCACATACAGGATGATTGCTCTGTTTAAGTGATGAGAACAGACCTTTTAATCGATTTAATGAAATAGGCGTGTGCGTCGATAAAGCTCCTATCAAGGGAGCACCATGAAGAATAGTATTCATAGAAACTTAGATCGACTCCTTCACGACCGAGTTCCAGGCACGAAGATATCAGTCTACATACCTATCCGTGGTGATCTGCCGGCCCATCTCCTCTTTACGAGCTTGAGGGAATCGGGAGTGAAGCTAATCCCGGAATTATTGTTCGCCAAAAGTTTTCGAAAATGGCTCCAAGGAGTTTATGACACCCACCGGGGCGGTAAAAGTACTCGAACGTTAGCATGTTTTTATTCTGATGGTGTTAGAGAAGTCATCGCTCTTGACAAAGAAATCCCTCCCCGTGTGGTCGTTGCTCAGTCCTGGCACGTAAAGCCTCTCATGTACGTCGCAGACTTAAAGCCCTGGGGCCATATAATAGACTTCAACGAGAGTGGTGTTTCCATTTTACGTACCGATGGTGAATCAGTCGATGATCTGGGAACAATCGTTCCCATGGTTAATTCCACACTCCCTTCCAAATTCTGGCACGATGAGCTTGATCGAGAGTCGTTGAGGAAACTCGCTTGCCTTGTTGCAAGCCGAGTTTCGGAAGGATCGGTGGTTCAGATTCTTGGTGCGCCGGATGGGTTTATGCAAAGTCCTAAGTTCTGGCAGGCCTACTGGACTAACGTCAGTGTTGATACTAAATCCACCGGGAGCATAGACCGGCAGACATGCCTACGTAACTTCGGCCTCCTTCTCTCTAATCAGATGTTACTTGAGGAGCCTCTCGATATGCTTAAGATTTTTAAGGATTCTACGCCGATCTCAGACCCTGAGAAAATTACGAGACTTATTCTTGAGAGGAAGATATTCCGGATCTATATTTCTCTTGAGGCAATTCGATGGGGGGTTCTTAATGAGAACTCAGGAGATATTAGCATGAGTAAGTTTCAAAAAAATCACCACGACGAGGATATTCTCGACGACATAGCGGAACTCGCGTTACGGTACGGATTAGAAGTGAGGGTCTTACGTCAGAGCTCATTCCCCGAAAATTGCGAAATTCTCGCTCTCTGATATGTTCTGAATCAAGATCGCTTTCGATGATCGTTCTGTTCGTATTTATAATCTTTCATCCAATGGGAATCGTTGTTAAAATAAGGAGGGGAGTAGCTCGCTCACAATGAGGCCCGGCGTCGTCAACACGGTAGTCACCTACCCGGTTCCAGGGTTAAAGAGCAAGACCATAATAACTTCGGAGTTCCGTATGCCGGTTTTATGGGTTCTTCTTGCTTCTTTCTTCTTTCAATCTTGTAGCACTCTGCCTGATCCACCGGGACCGTTGATCGAGTCACCGGGATATAACGGATCCCGGCAACTCGATGAACGCACTCTTCGTGAAGGTTTTTTCACAAGATAGTTATCCTCTCACCATTTGTGGTCTGAATTAACAGGCCACAAACATTCGGCCGGGTGGTAAAAATGCCCGTGGAACAACACTCACTGGAATATCGTTTCGTAGTGCCAGCTCGATCAGATCGTCCAGGACATCATCGTCCTGGCAATCTCTCTGGGCCCTGCGCAACCCTACGGCCCCTGAACTAGAGTCGATTACGCCAAACTGCATGTCTTCCAGGGACACGCAGAGAGATCTGATCTCTCGATTTAAAATTCGAGGTCCCAGCTCTTCAACCTGGGCGATGCCATGATTTTCATCGTAGATGATCTCTTTTACCCTCCGGCGGTATCTCTCAGTAATTATCCGTCCGACACGCAGTCGAAGGATGGAAATCGCATTCTGGGGTAGCTGGCCACGGGTCTGTTCTTCCACTTCTATGACTTCGAGTCCAAGGCCCCGCCAAACCTCTGGCGACGAGAGAAGTGCATCTCCTTGGTTTGAGATCCCGATGAATGCGACTTCCGGTGTTCGTAGACCCCGGACCTCGTTAGAAAGGAATTTCAGAAAATCTTTCTTCTCGAGTCGTGAAAGTTTGTTCCAGTCCACAGGAATTTTTAATCGCGAAGGCAAGTAAGTCTCAAGGAGCACTTCATCTCCGGTGCTCACGTTATAAACAGTCGCTCCCAAATCTGAAAAATGCACCAGTAAGGCACCCACAGCGTACTCTCTTGCGGCCACCAATGGCTTTATATGGAATGAACTTGCGACGACGACCCTTGGGGCAAGCCTTATTGGTAACGGGATGACAGTTGTCACTCCCCCTCCGATGAAGAGGGCCAGGGTGGCCGATCCTTGTCGCTCCCATCTTCTCCAATCCACTGTACTGACGGTCACGGGCGGGTGTCCTTCATTGGCCAGGAGACCGTTGGCCACGCGCAGAAGCGCCGCCAGAATTTTCACTGATGGTACTTCGGCCGATATCAGGGGAACGAAGATGGAGACGACGGGGCCATGGCCGTTTGCTAGAGTGGTAAGATTCCTAATATGTGAGTCATATTGATTTAACATGATTGATCCCTTTGGTTCATCCATTTACTCTGGGTCTTCCTGGGTTTGCGTTTCATTTTTTCCGTTGACCTCCTAAGAGCGAACTCCGAAGTGCCGGCCAGAAGGGCTATCGAGTGGTAAAGGTTTTCAGCAGCTTCCTTGAACCTAAGAGTGCCCCTGGCCCCAGTGCCAATCATGAGGGTTGTCGTGTAGTGATCTGGCCCGGCCTGGGTTGGAGAATTCTCTCTCTCGACTGTGACAGTCACTGGACCTTTCCGCCAGTAAGGAATTTTATCTAGAATGGGTGCGAGTCTTTCCTGGATAGCATTTCGAATAAGGGCAGACGAGGATAGATTCTTGAATACGATCTTCATACCGAACTCCTTGTTGGTTGAGTTTATGGTACGACATCTTTAGTAATCGATTAAATATATAAAAATTAGGTTTGAATTTGGATTAATCGATGGATTATGGGGAGGGGATGGTGAGGAATGTCCTACTCACTTCTCCATCTATGAATAGCAGAAGTGTCCCGGGATCATGGATGGTCCAGGATTCATTCTCCGTCAGCGGATTAGTGGCGATAACAGCGACTCGATCATGGCCAGTGGTGACTTCGCTGAAGTCGACCGTCACATCCTGATCCTTGAGATGTGCCACTGTAAACGGAGCACGGCGGATAATACTCGCGAGTTTTGTTGAGCAATGAGCGAGGAGAAACTCACCATGAGAGAGTAGATAGTTAAAGGTTCCAAACCCAGCGAGGTTGAGAGTCAGGGCATGGAGTTTATTGGCCAGGGCCTCAAGCCCCGGGTAGCGGTCACCGAATGTGCGCTCAAGTTCCTGCAGGATAAAGCAGAAGGCCTGCTCAGAATCCGTGTCTCCGACAGGGCGGAAACGTCCATCGAGAACAGGAGAGAAGTTTTTAAGGTCTCCATTATGAGCAAAGGACCAGTAATGGCCCCAGAGTTCGCGTACAAAGGGGTGGGTGTTCTCGAGCCTTACATCCCCTTGGGTCGCTTTCCGGATGTGTGCAATGACGTTTTTTGACTTTATCGGGTATGACTTCACAAAGTCTGCTACCGGAGAATGTGCCGAGGCATTGGGATCTAGAAACTGTCGGACTCCTTTGCCTTCGAAGAAACAAATTCCCCAGCCGTCGGTGTGGTGATCCGTGAGTCCACCCCTGGCGCGGAAGCCGGTGAAGGAGAAGCAGATGTCGGTGGGGACGTTGCAGTTCATGCCGAGGAGCTGACACATGGGTTAATATTAGCATAAAATGCCACCCATGAATGAACAAATGATGAACCGGGAAGTTTTTTGCGACGACGCGCTCGCTTGGCTTGAGAGCTTTCAGGAGAGGGGAGGGACATCTTTTTTAGGCTCGCTTCCTGATTTTTCAGAGTTTCAGACTTTGACCCTCGGGGAATGGAAAGATTGGTTCGAGACCACCGCAGCACTCATCCTCACGAAGACCTCTCCGGAAGGAGTGACAATTTTTTTCCAGTCCGATATCAAGCATGAAGGCCTCTGGATTGATAAGGCCTTCCTGATTCAAAAGGCAGCAGAACGCCTCGGTCACGGACTCTTGTTCCACAAAATCTTCTGCCGGGCCACACCTGGAACTGTGATGTTCGGAAGGCCCGCGTACTCACACATGCTGGCCTTCTCCCGGACCGTGGTGCCTGACCTTGCCCGTTCAACCGCCGACGTTCTCCCTGATCTAGGTGATAAGACCTGGGTGCGCGGCATGGGTCTTGAGGCCTCGCTGTTTGCGGCAAACTTCATCCTTAAGCACACCACCACCCGCACTCTCGTCAATCCCTTCTGCGGCGAAGGGAGTGTCCTGGCGGCCGCTAACTACGTTGGGCTCAGTGCGGTCGGGATCGAACGGAGTCCAAAGCGTGCGGAGAAGGCACGGATTCTGCGGGTTGCTCAGGATGGAAAGTCCTGGGACCGGTAACCTGTGTGTCGTTCAACATTTCCTCGAACCCGTCGTAGTAATCATCTTGGTAGATTTCTTTCACCACTTCGTACCGGTCGAAGGATCTGATGTTTTCTCGGAAAATGAAATAGTAGAGAAGTCCCGCTGGCACACCGAACGCAAAGCCGAGGCCATGGGCGAGATAGCTCACTTGGGATTCGAAGACTTGGGGGAAGAGAAAAATGAGCGAAACAGCACCCGCGTGAAGAAAGCGGACGATGATCTTTTGCCGGCGCTCGATCAGAAGATAGTTCGTGAGCCAGAAGGACGCCATAAAGTAGATGACGCCAGAGACCCCAACGAGATGGACTTCGGGAGGGTACCACCAAAGGGCCACAAGGTTAATCGCTGCACCAGCAAAAAGACTTAGCACGGGAAAGACCCAGAGACCAAAATAAGTTGTAAGAAGGCCTGAGAGACCAGCGAAGAAAAATGCATTGTGAAAAAAGTGCACCAGGTCCGCATGGAGGAGAGTCGTGGTAAAGAGACGCCAGTATTCTCTTCGCTCGAAGACCAGGTGCCCACTGGCCGAGAGGAACTCCCGGTCAGCGCCGAAGAACAGCGCTAGCGCAGAGAGTCCCATGAGGCCCGTCATAAAGCTCCAGGTGGTGGGTCTTTTTGAGAGAAAGGTTCGGGTAAGTCGTGCTTCCATCGGTTTCCTTTCATCAAAAGATAAGACCGAGGCAAGAGATGTCAAGGTCCCATGACAGTCACGAGCCGTCGGCAAATCCCCCGGAGTAGAACACGCAGGTCTGGTGAATCACTTAGAGTATGAATTTTCCCCCGTCAAAAAATTACTGAGTTTTGAAATGACGAAGGCTTATCGAGCTGTCCTCCCTCCCTCGCCATCAGACACTGGGCCCTCGCCGTCATCGGATTCATTAGAGCCCGTCTCGGATGAACCTCCTGCCGTTGATCCGTCTCCGCCAGTTGTATCCTCATCTTCCGGTGCTGGTTGATCTTGTCCTGGCCCTACCTCTGCGACTGGACCGGGAATCTCACCCTCAGCGTGGGTTGTTCCTGGCCCCCCCGTGACTTCTTCGAAGACGCCGCAAGCGATGGGAAAAGTCTGAAAAGTTTTGAAGTTGCCTTTGGAGGCCACTGTCTCTGGGAATACCACGGTCTCAACAACTCCCTGAATCAGCACTGTTCTTCCGGCCAGGTTCAGGCCGGTGTTCGGATCGAGTTTAGTCACGTCGTCGTCGGGATCCTGATCTGGTTCTTGCAAATCCGCCAGGAAGCGTCGGAAGTTGGTAATCCGCTCGTAGTGGTAGTAGCCGGAGAGGTCACCCAGAGGGAAGAAGCGCCGTCCGGCCTTTTGAGAAGTGATATCTGAGTCGAGGGGAATAAGAATTTTGCCCAAGACGGCCTCGGCTTCGACGATATCGATGAGGCCATCTCCATTGGTGTCATCGTTAGTCGTCGGACACCTTCCGCCGGTGTAGACGTGCTGCGGGTGCCAGGCCTCTACTCCTCCGGCGAAGAGCCGGACATAGGCGATGATCCGGTCATCTTGGCGGTAGAAATTAGCAGAACCCGGGATCGTTCCATTAACCTGTTGATTGAGTGTTGTGAACATCGCGCGAAATTGCCCCTGGATGTTTGATCCATCGGTCGGTGCTTGCCTCTCGATCTGCTCCGCCGGTCTTGCTTGTGAGGGCCCTCCCTTTGAGGAATCTCCACCGCTGCAACTAACAACGGCGGTCAGGATAGTTAGTGGTAGCGCCCTGCTTTTCATTTTATTTTTCATTTTGTTTCTCCTTCAAATTTGCTCGTCGAAGGCTTCTAGGTAGGCCTGCCGAACTTCAGTCATATTCCAGTTCGTCTTTTCATAACCCCAGGCCTCGTTCATCTGGAGGTCTGCTGGCTGGTAGGTGTACATATTGGTCCGCTGGAAGTAGCACTCCCCAGTGTAGGGATTATCCGCATATTCGGAGAATTTTGTGATCACTGGGCAAGAAGCATCATTTCTAAGAAATATATTCGCCCAATCCTGGAACTTTTTAGGATCTCGGGTGTACTTCACATCGAGAACCCTCTCTACGACTTTCCCATTATCCATCACGTGGACATAGGGGGCGATGTGAAACCACCACTCAAAGTTGTAACGGCGGATGTAGTTTCGAGTGAAATAGATCAAGAGTTTATTCGAACGAAGGCTGTGCTTGCGCCACCATTCATAGGTCCAGATCATGGCGCGATTAAAACACTGGGACTCTTTTGGGTTATAGCGGGCCTCTTTTAAATAGCGCTCGGCGAGGTCGATGCTCTCCACCGTAGTGGGGAGGTAGCTCATGGGTGCCTGAGAGAGAGTCTGTGAGGTAGGATTTTTAAGAGGCGCTGCCGTGGGTACTATCCTCGTGATGAGGCGATGATCATCCATGCGGATCCGGTACCAGTCGTTCCGGCGGTGGGAATTCATGAATTGCGGATTGAGAATGGGATGTGTGCCGCGGAGCTTGGCCACTTGTCCGCTGGCCAGGAACACCAGGACTTCTTCCTGGTCCGAGTGACCGTAGTCGATATCGTGGATTTGAGTCGTGATCTCCGGGCCCGCCAGAGCAGGGGTGCTCAGAATCAGGATCAGAAGTCCGAAAGCGCGCATAGAACCCTCCGTTGTTTTTCTACGTGACGAACCGTCGGTTGTATCATGGTGAAGATCACCTTTTCTTGTCTACTAAAGCTCTCTCTTAAGGATGTGAGCGGGATTGCGTAAGGCCAGGGACTGCGCGGCTTAGCGCAGAGGGGAATTCATCAGGTTCCTCACCTCCACGACTGGACATCGGCTGCTTGAGTTTCTAAGATTGATGCTTAACACCTATAAAGAGAGAGCCATGTCTAAAGATCTTGTTCGCGGTTTGTCACTTGTCGATGCGGCCTCCATTGTCGTAGGCAGCATCATCGGCACCGGCGTTTTCCTTAAGACCTCAACCATGTCGATTCTGGTAGGAAGCCCGGGAACTGTGCTCCTGATCTGGGTCGTTGCAGGTCTTCTTTCCCTCGCCGGGGCGCTGGCCTACTCTGAGCTAGGAAGTCTCATGCCCGACGCCGGCGGTGAGTACGTTTATCTCAAACGAGGATACGGAGACCTTTGGGCATTCCTCTACGGGTGGATGCGTTTTTGGATCGGTTCTCCCGGATCGATTGCTGCTTACGCCGTGGGGGCCATGACCTTCCTCGGCGCCGCGGTCGACCTGACACCTTTCGGCGGCAAAGCGGGAGGCGCGGTCATTGTGATCGTCATCTTTTCTTCGATCAACTGCCTGAGCATCGCTGTTGGGGGGCGATTGAATTCGATTCTCACTGGGCTTAAGCTCCTCATGATCCTGGGCCTCTCTGCCGGGGTTTTTCTCTTTGGTAAAACCGGGAGTGTCACTCATTTTACCGAAACAGCACCGGGGCTGGACGGTTTCGCTGGCTGGGCGGCCTTCGGTTCGGCAACTCTCGCCGCACTCTGGGCCTATGATGGGTGGAACAACCTTCCCATGGTGGCCGGGGAAATTAAGAATCCTCAGAGCAATATCCCTCTGGCCCTAGGGCTTGGAATGCTCGCCATCCTAGGCATCTATGGATTGGCGAATGTGGCCTATTTCTATGCTCTTCCTTTTTCAGAAATCCTTTCCTCAAACTCCAATATCAATCCGGACGCTCTTCCAGTCGCCACGAAGGCGGCGATGACGTTCCTGGGCGATGCTGGTGTCACCGTCCTATCTGCCGCCTTTGTCTTTTCTGCCCTTGGTGCGATGAACGGCTCGATCATGACCGGGGCCCGGGTTCCCTATGCTATGGCACGGGATGGCCTGTTTTTTAAAAAACTCGCCAATGTTAGCGACGCTACTCTAGTCCCGGTTTCATCGGTGGTCGTTCAGGGGGCGGTGGCGATGCTACTCGCCCTTTCTGGAACCTTCGACCAGCTCACCAATTACGTGGTTTTTTCCTCATGGATCTTCTACGCCATGGTTACAGGAGTCGTGTTCGTTCTGCGGAAGCGCTTACCCGATACGCCGCGGCCCTACAAGGCCCTGGGTTACCCGGTGATACCTGCGGTGTTTATTATCCTGGCCGTGCTCCTCCTGATTAATACCCTGCTTGAGAGCCCTCAGGAGTCAACGATAGGGCTTCTCTTCATCTTGGCAGGGGTACCAGTCTACTTCGTCTTTAAGAAGTTCAACCGGCGCTGACCGCTGGCGGGTGGATTGAATTTTGCAGGTCATAAAATAAGGTGCGCTCTGCGTGACGCGGTAAGATTTTTGGTTCATACTTTAGTAAACAGATCTTCGATCCTCGGGAGGTTTTTATGAAAATGACAGTCGTTGCTTTATTTATTCTTCTGACTAATCTGGCTTACGGCAAAGTTGTCCGAATGGCGGTGATTACATCCGAGTTTGACAAGAATTATAGCGAATACTTCATCGAAACTGATGATCTCACCAACGAACTCCTGACCGTTCGTTTTGTTACGACCATGCCCAATGGAGGGATCTTTGAGGACGTCACCCTCCCGGCCCAACAGATCATTACCCAGGGCGCAGTTTTGGTTGAGCGCAACGGTTATGAGGTTGTCCGGCTTGAACTTGAAAATTTTGACGTTTTGAAAGGCGGCACTTTTAAGCTCAACCACCTTTATAATGGCGTCACCGGTTCACGCGTAGTGAAGCGTTTCGTCCTGAACCTCGTAGGTACGGAGTATCAGCTTTTTGATAACGGCAAGAGGGCCAACCGTATGTACCTTGTGGCCAATGATCACCGAGTTTTTGGCATCATCGGAGTCCGTTCCATTAAGTCGTCTTACGTCCAGGAGTAGGGAAGGCTATCGCCCCATATAGGATGAAAGAAATTGAATGTGCACGGCGAGAATTCCCATCGCCAGCATGATGACTCGGTATAACCAACCGGGATTTGAAATCTTATCTAGAACCTTTTCCATAGCGTCAGTACATATGAGATATTTCGATCTTTTACAAGATCAAAAGTAATATCTACATACGGCTAGGGCAGGTAGTTCTTCGACCGGTACCCAGGCTTACTGAAGACTAGCTGCGACAGGCCAATGGCCCGCTCGCGGAAGCCCCCTTCGCAGTAAGCGAAGTAATACTGCCAAAGGCGGTGCAGGAATTCCGGGTAACCGAGCTTCGTAATCTCGTGTTCATTCCTTCGAAGGCGTACAGACCAGTGCCGTAGCGTCTCGGCGTAATCTTCCGAGAAGTCTTCCTGATGGATCAGGGCAAGGTCTGTTTGGGAGGTAACGGCGTTCATCATGGCGTGGATCGAAGGAATGCCACAGCCGGGGAAAATGTGGCGCTGGATGAAGTCCACCGACTTTCTTGCGGCCTGGTAGTTTTGGTCCCGGATGGTGATGGCCTGAAGCACGACCAGGCCATTTGCCTTAACGAGAGAAGAGCATTTCTGAAAATAAGTCTCGAGGTGATCAAGGCCTACGGCCTCGATCATCTCCACACTTATGAGGGCATCGTAAACTCCCGTGAGCTTGCGGTAGTCTTCAAACAACACAGTCACGCGATCCTCGAGTCCCGCCTCCCGCACCTGGTTCAGCGCAAAATCGAATTGCTCTTGGGAAATAGTCGTTGTTGTCACCCGACAGCCGTAGGTCTTCGCCGCAAAAATGGCGAGAGTTCCCCAGCCTGTGCCGATCTCGATCAGGTGGTCCGTCGGTTTAAGCTGGAGCTTTGCCACCACTGTGGCCACCTTATTCAGCGAGGCTTCATAAAGTGAGGCGTCCTTTCTAGGAAAGATGCCCGAGGAGTACATCATGGATTCATCGAGAAACAGTTTAAAGAAATCATTACCGATGTCGTAGTGTGACCGGATATTTTCACGGGCCCCTTCAACCGTATTCCTATGCAGGCCATGAAAGTATTTCTGAATGGGCTGGAGTAAACTACCGATGCCGTCGTCGATCCCCTGCAGCACATCGCGGTTTAAAACGAAGAGTCGAACCAGGTCGGCGAGCTGCTCCGAATCCCAGTCTCCATCGACGTAGCTTTCAGCGTTACCAATGCTGCCGCCCAGGAGTGTGCGGGAATAGAAGCGTGAGTTATGGATAATCACTCTGACTCGAATCGCCGCGCCTCGGTCTCCGAAGATCTCGCTTGTGATGCCGTGCCCGGACCTATCTTCTAGTTCCAGGGAACCGAAACGGAGCTCGCGAAATTTTTTCATGAGAATGGAGCGGCAGAAGTTATCGACGACTGGGAATTTGGCCACGAGTTTACTGAGTGAGCGGTCTTTAGGTAACGGATGGGTTCTCATTGGGAACTCCTCTGGAGTTTATCGTTCTTCTGATTCTCCCTCGGCAGAGGAGGGGACGCATTAAAAAAACGACAGCTTATGTTTCTGTTCATCCAAAGATAGAAATCTTAGGATCAGAGCACTAAGAGTTGTAACTTCTTTTGCATCAAACCACACTGAGTTAAACTAAGCCTATGGTTTTTTGTAATCTATTAAATTTTTACCTTCATGAAGAACTTTCTCCAGATGAATGGCCAAAGAGGTGGCCTGGCATGCTGGAAAATAGTTGGACAGAAAGGAAACCTAATTTTGAGCTTGAAAAGGTCCTGCCCGTATTTGTCCCAATCCCACTGTATCTGAATCCTGCCAGAGGAGGTAGTGGGAGTAACTAAAAAAGGCCTCCCGAAGGAGGCCCCTTGTGTATCGATCAATCGTTCTTATTCTTCAACAACAATTACCGGGGCAGGTGCGCAGTCTAGGTCCTGTGCCGTATAGATTCCCAGTGCAGTCGTTTTCTCAGTCACAATCTTTTTGAGCTGGTCAAGGTTTGCCTGGGCCAGCTGCGTGGCTTCTGCGGACTCCTTACTTTTAATGATCGCATCGAGACCTGAGTTACAGAGGCGGCGCTTCAATCGCTCTTGTACAAAAGACTTCACCTGAGACTTATGCTCTGGGCGACCATTCTTTCCGAAGAAGTTCGTCCACGAGTCGGCAGTTGCGTCGGCCGAGAGGGCGTAGGCACTGATGCCCTGAACAATGCTATCGATGCGAGACCTTAGCTCTTCCGTTTTATAGACCGGAGCTGCTGGGGTCTTCATGTCAAGGATCAGGTCGAGGACACGGTTTAAACGCGACTCAAGGAATGAGAATGGATCGCTGGTGGCGTCTTCCTTCGAGCACTCTGGAGACTTGGTCTTCAGAGTTGCAGCATCGTCACCCTGATCTTCGTCGGTACAGAACCAGTTCAGGTTGCGCGGTGTGAGTCCCCGGTAACCGTAGTTGATCGCCATACGGTCATATGAGCCGATAATGTTCAAGTGACGGAAAGGACGACCTAGGTATTCCATGACTGAGCGAGAGACTGAGCCTGGCTCCTGAGTGCCTTCGTAAGCGCCGAGGTTGCCCTTGAAGTTGTGGCGTAGACCAAGGTTATGTCCCATTTCATGGGCGAGGATTTCGAACATGTAGCCATCCATATACTGCTCGTAAGTGATACCAGCAGGAATGATCTCGAAGTCTGGCTTCTTGATACTATCCTGGAGTTCAGGTCGCTGGGAATGGACGGTCATATCAAGATGCTTTCCGAGTTTGAGCTGATACTTAGTCTTCGCTGGTGCCTCGAGTTCTTTTGATGCCCGTGCTTCGAAGGCCTTCATGAGTGAATTGGCCTCATGGTTCTTGCCTTGAGCGATGAGGTTCCGGGCCTGCTCTGAGATCCCGAACCATTCCTTGTAGAGTTTAACAATGGTCGGCCCCTGGATCAGGACGTTGGCCGACATAATTTCCCCGGTGAACTGGTTGGCAACTGAAGGGCCAAGACCTCCGTAGCCGGCGCGGTTTACGAGATCCCACTCTATGATGTTGAAGCGGATGTCGCCTGGAACAAGGAGCTCTGCGCGTGGATCGCTCGCGTCAACGAATTCATAAGAAAGAACGTCACGACCGATGCTGGCCTTGAATTCTGTGTTCCATGAATCCATAGCTCGTGCAAAGACGGCCTTGAACTCTTGAGGAACGTTCTTGATGAAGTACTTCACTGGGGCCTGACCTGAGCCATTGGCAGCGGTGGAGAAGCGAGTGATCTTAGTTTCGCCCGAACGTTGAGTCGTGAAGAATCCCACTCCCGGAGTTGCATTACGTGGCTTGAATGAT
Organism: Pseudomonadota bacterium; assembly: GCA_027487685.1. GTDB lineage: Bacteria > Bdellovibrionota > Bacteriovoracia > Bacteriovoracales > Bacteriovoracaceae > Peredibacter. The sequence goes on from JAIYDC010000091.1 coordinate 41,533, forward strand.
GGATTAAAACCTGAGCCTAGTTTCATATACCAACGGACCGTGAAATCCGTCGTCTTCACTGTTGCATCAGATGGATCAGACGCAATCGGAATCATTTTCGTCTTCACGTCAAAGACTAGCGTCTTCAGATCGAAGTCGACGGACACTGTATCGGAGGCAACAGTTTTAAGCTGGGTGTATTCGCCGGCAGGATCGAGCATGGCGATGAGGTTAAGCTCCTTACCTAGAGAAGAGAGATCGAGGATGATCATGCCGGATTGCTGATCAAAGCCCACGATCGGGAGGTTAAGAAGCGGGCTAAGATCTGTGTCCTCAGAGCAGTAGGCGGCGCAACCGACGAGGGTCACAGTTGGATTTCCGTCTGGGAGACGGGAGATAACTGTCCTTACGTGAAGTGGGGCGAGGTCAGTAAGCTTAAGAGTTCCGAGAGACTCGCTTTCTTTGTCTGAAACTTTAGTGATGACCCCACCAAAGACGCTCTGTTCACCGATGAGGCTCAGTGGGAATCCTACTAGAAGAGACTCTTGGTTGATTCCGAGTTCCTGGTTGCTTTTGATGGTGCTCTCGGCCGCTTGTCCTTGAGGAAGAGTGCTGAGGATGCTCATGACTTGTGGGTTAGTGATGGAGAGGATCGATTTCCTCAAGGCCGCCTCGCGAAGGGCGCTTTCAGAAATGACTTGAAGTTTTACACCATCGTTTTCTATGATCTGATTCGTGTTCCGGGAATTCGTGACCCGGTTAGACTTTTTCTTCTCTTTCTTCCCCTGAAGAGCACTGCCGACATCCATGCAAGATGTTGCTAGGGCCGAAAGGGCGACCAATGAAATAAGGCTGTTTATTTTTTTCACACTCACTCCGTTTGTTTGTTGTGCGACGCGACAATAACTCATTCCGGGATTTATTGGGATTGGCCTGAAAATATTACATTTAAACTGCCCTACTAAATTGGTGTTGATGGGTGTTGAGTTCGTCTTTGCGGGCAGTTAAGGTGAGAGAGTCATACTTATAATGCTTCAAACTTTAATGATCTAGATTGAGAGAATCTCTGGAAGGATTGAGATAAGTTTTCGAAATTATTATTCTTTTCTCAGGGCCATCACCAATTGTTGAGGCCAGTTCGAAACTTAAGATTTGGAAGGGCCGTTAAGGTCGGGCGCTTGGTTTCCGTTAAGTAGGACATGAAAGATAATCGCTGTTTCATATGCAAGTTTCGCCAGCAAACGACGACGATCGCATTTTACGACACCATTTATGACGGTGAGGGGAACGGTCGTTTAATCGGTTTGTGCTACTCACACTCGGTTGAACTTTTTAAGGTTGGTCAGCGCAATTTCATCCTACGTCACAGGAATGTTCTCGCCAATACCTTTGGCTTTGAAGAAGACTCCGCTCTGGTTAGCGCTTTCAAACAAGGTCGGAAGGACATTGCCTGGTACTAGTCTGATTGCTTCGACGATTCTTCGTTGGCTTCCAGCGCCTTTGAGGAGCCTGCTCCCATCTCGAAGCGCTCTCGGGCATTAGGTCTGTTTGGGAAATTCTGCTCTCTGCTGGGATCTTGCTGCTCTTGGCCCCGATTACAGCCGAAGCTCGACAAGGCCAACACCGAAAGTATGGCAAATAAGATTTTCATAAATACTCCGTTTTAACATTCATCCCAAACTCTAAAGAGGGCCTTGTACGTCATAAAAGTTTTATCATCCTGAAGCTAGACCAACGCTCTTACACGGTTCACTAAATCAAGGCCTGAATTTGGATTCGACTTTTCTCAAGGGTGTTAAGCTTCTCGCTGAGCTGTGGATTTTTCCAGGAGAGTTATCTATGGGCAGTACCATTGAAGTCGTCTTCACCATGATTGGGATAAGCTTCTGGTTTTTATTCCCTGTTGGCATGTTTCTTTCAGTAAGCCGCCTAGACAAGGATACTGACCAGCTGGTCCGACTCCACCATGACCAGCATCATGAGGAAGAAGAGGAAGCTGTTCAAACTCGGCCTCCCTTCCGACCCGTTCCCTTTGACTGGCACCATCCGATCCATGTTTTTTGGGCGTGGATGCAGCACGAGTAGGATTGGTGAGCACGGGTCACCGCACATTGTGGTCTTAGCATACGCTTCCTATGATTGGACCCAAAGGAGTGCACCATGAAAACTCACCTTCTGGTCCTTTCCTCTATCTTCTTCGGCTGTGCCTTTCGACCGGATACACCTTTGGTCCTCGATAAGAAAACAGTGGGACTCCTTCCAACTGAAGAGCAACCAGAGCTTATAGAGGTCGCACGCTTCCCCGGTGCCCAGGTGACCGGGGTCACGGTCACGGACGATGGACGAATGTTCGCGAATTTTCCGCGCTGGCGAGATAACGTTCTTTACTCAGTGGTCGAAGTGATGGCCGACGGGACTCACCGTCCCTACCCAGACGAGAACTGGAACCTCTGGACCGGAAAACCAGAAAAGAATAAGTTTACTTGCGTGCAATCGGTCTTTGCTCAAGGTCAACACCTCTACGTCCTTGATCCGAGTTCTCCCGAAATGAAAGGCGTGCTGGGGAGAGCGAAGCTCTTTCGTTTTGATTTGCGATCTAATCAGCTAGATAAAACTTGGGAGTTTCCGGAGGAGGTGGCGCCGGTGAGGTCTTATCTCAACGACCTTCGCATCGATGATAAGAGAGGAAAGATCTACATCACTGACTCGGGCCTTGGTGGGATCGTTGTCCTAGACACAGCATCAGGAGAGGCGAGACGCTTCCTTGATAAGCATCCATCGACGAAATCAGAAAATGTCACACTGACTGTCGACAAGAAGGTTTTTGATCAGAGGATTCATTCCGACGGCATCGCCTTGTCTCCCATCGACGATAAACTGTATTATCACGCTCTGACCGCCTATACTCTGTACCGCGTTCCCACCGACGCCCTTGATACGGCGGTACTGGATGAAACTAAACTCGTCAAGAGAGTGGAGAAGCTCGGAGTGACCCCGGCGCCGGATGGGATGATCTTCGACGACGCTGGTAATCTCTACATGGGCGACCTGGAGCGAAACGCCGTGTCTTACCGGACTCCGAACGGGGAGATGAAGATTTTGGTTCAGGATGAGAGGCTCAAGTGGCCCGACAGCTTTAGTATCGATCACAAAAGGCGGAATCTCGTTTTTACTGATTCGCTGCTGCTGGAGGCCGGAAGAGGAAGACCTGTGAATGAAATGACGTTCAAGATTTATAGGGTAGCGTTACCACCCCAGCGGTCGTTCTAGTGGTCGGCTTCAGGCGAGATGGCGGGAGCTACCGAAGGCCCAGCGACAGGGTCGGTAGAGCTTTTCTCTCTATTAGCATTCGGGGAAGAGCTCAAAGAACGTTCCATCACTTTGTTGGTATCACGTGTACCCTCTTCTATGGGCCGGAGGTACGAAGTTTGAATCGCAGGGCCTCGGCCCTGGCAGTTGGCGCAGTCTTTACCTTGCACCAACTCGGCGGACACTATCATGAGCAACAGTGGCACAAGGTAAATGCTTTTCATCATCAATAGTATCCTCTTCTAGATGACGGATAATATCCTCTTCTTGAAGACGGATAATACTCCCTTCTTGAAGACGAATACTGAATGGGAGTTTCGTACTCCGATCGAACGTGAGATCCTCGAGATGAAGGATTAGGGGTCGGCCAAGGGTTCGATGGTCTGGAGGATGGTCGAGGTTTCTGCCCGAAATGAGTGGAGCGAGAAGAGGTGTAAGTTGTTTGGCGCTGGTTTCTAGATGAGCTATAGGCGACTAGTCCCCGCAGATCACCCTGTATTCGTCCTGCTTGGAGGCACCTTTCCATATCATGTCTGATTAGATTTCCTTGGTACATTCGAATGAAACAGCCCATTCCCGTAGTCGTCTGTCGAGTGAAATACTGGCCTTGAGGAGGTTCTGCTACCGCGCTAATCGATTGAAGATTTTCCGTCAGAACACTCAGCGTTTCTGGTGGACAATCATCGTCTTTCAATTCCGCCCGACTCTCGAAAGCGATAACAAGAGAGAAGAGTGATATCGCTCGCGCAAAGTTTTTAAACAGCATATGATCCTCCATAAGACATTTCGGTGACTTTGTTCTTTTTATTTAACGCTTTCGCGGGGCGGACGTCTTTTCAGGGACCTTCGTGATCATTACCTCGTTACAGCCTTTGGCCATCAGGTCTTTTTCACACGTTTCTAGGGTCTCTATGGTCCTGACTATTCCCGCTCCCACTTCCCTGGCCCACTCTTCTTCGGTATGGCCCAAATCCTGGTTCATTTCCCGGAGGATCGGAGCCGGGAGACCGAGGCTCATCAGGAACTCATCCATCATGAGGCGAGAAGTCCGACCGTTGCCAGTGTCGAAGGGATGAATCGCTACCAGCCAGCGCTGCGCCCTGGCCGCGAGAAGAATGGGGTCCTGCTCTTTTTGGCCACTTGCTAAGAAGCCTATCTGGACGTTAGTCTCACTGACCCAGCTGTCGACGAGACCTGGCAGGGCAGCGGCGTCAGGGTATGTAATGTAGCCACACCGGTAGCGTTTTCCATCGGCCTCGTAGCTCTGTTGAGGATCCTTCGTCACTGGCCAGAAGGCGGGGTCTGAGTAGTGATAGAGATCCTGTCGGAATTTTTTCTGAAAGCTCGCTGGCCGCTCTTCAAGGCACTGAGTGTTGCGCCAACCGATGATCTTCGGTATCTCGAAACTTTCAATCGTCCGTGCCTGCTTGTCATCAATAGCGTATCGCTTTTCCATCGCCCGACCGATCTCTTGGGATGAACGGCGAAGTGCACCGGAAGCGGGGCCAGGGGTGCTTTGGGCGTTAAGCTCCAGGAGTTGCTCCATCGATAAATGGGGGAGGACCTCCGCTGCGAGATTGTGATTGGCACTGATCATTGTTTTAATCGCCGCCCTGGCCCAGCTGTCCCATGTTTCAGGTGCCGGTTCATAGATCACGGCCGGATTGACTACGGTGCCTTGAGATTGCGCCACCTCTTGCTCCCAATCGTAACGATCAATAAAGCGCGGGGCGAAGACGTTGGCAATCAGGTCCGGGTTTGAGACGCCTTTTTTGACTAGCTGGTAACGAACCCGGTGGTAGCGCCGGGAAAGGTCGCACAGGTTATTTTTAGAGTCAGGCAGGTAGGTACTCGTTGGTGAATTACGCAGGAACGGGGAGCAGGGCACAGTCGTCCCACTTGTGCGTGGTGCCTGAGAGCAGGCGGAAATGACAAGAAGGCAAAGACCCGATGAGACAAAGGTTTTTTTCATAGGCGAGGTATCCTCGATTAAAGCGGTTGATTTAACTATTATGAATGAATTCTATAAATCCTGTTATTATTTTGGGGCAGAGTATTTCTTTTATTGTTCCGAGGTGGAGCTTGAAGTACCGAGTCCTGGCCTTTCTTTATTTGCGCTCCACGCACTCTCTCGAAGCCTTACTTTCCCCTATACAGAAGCGCCGACAAAAACAATCAACTATTTCTGACTGGGAAATCTTCCGCTCGATACCTACGGACGTCTTCATTGGCGACGTCGGATCGGTCCCTAAATATGCTGACCGCGAGGCCACGGACACACCACCGGAGGTGCAGGGGCATGTGGCCTTCTTGGCGCGAAAGAAGACTTCCGATTGGCCTGGCCATGGAGCATTCTGATCCTAATGAGCTCGAGAAAGCTCTGGTCTTTCTCCACGATGCCGGAGTTCAGCGCTTTATTCTGCTGCTAGACCTTCCAGGTGAAGACAAGGCAAAGAGTAAAGTTCTTCTACCTTGGCCGCCCTCTGCGGAAAGTTCAGCTTTTGGTTTCGTGAACCATACCCGAAGTTTTTCATGGGGTAATCTTCCATTTAGTACTTCCCCACTTGTTCAGAGTGAGCGCGGACGTCGCTTCGTGACTTTTTTCGAGGGTAGGTCCGCGCTGGAGACATCACTTTTTGAAGCGGCCGGCAGCACCTCACGCATGGAGCGTTTAGTCTCCATTATACAAAGGAGTGACGATGCGCTTAACCGGAAGGACAATCCTACCTCCTTCGGACTTTGTCCTGCGAACGGAGCGTGCCTCGGTAATCAAGTTATCGTGAGTGCAGGGCCAAATCTTAAGGGGGGACGAGTTCTAGGGCCGGGGTTCCCAGGTGACGAGACAAGATCTACCGTGAGCCTCCAGATCGCTGTCGAAAAGCCTCGCCTCTCAGAACATCAGTTCTTCCTCAAGCAGGAGGTTGCCGAGTGATTTTCGATATCGTGATAGATGGCCAGCCCTTTACCCCGCTTCGCCAGATTAACGGTCTTCGACTTCACGTCGCTCTGGTTTTACGAAAAGAGGGGAGTATTTTTGTAAATCCTGAAATGGCATCGGAATAAAAACTACGTCAAAGTCACTTCCATACCCATGGGAGAAGTTTGTTTTCTACGGAGATAACATGAGTTTAAATTGGTTTTACCTGATGATTTTGGCATCAACCTCTTTGAGGGTCGGTTTTGTTCATAGTTCTGTGTCAAATCTCAATGATCTGACCCTCATGGGTCGGGTTTTCATCGGGGCTTCGGAAACGGTGAAGCGTCTCACCGCTGCCAATGATTCCTATTATCCTCCGGACATAATTGCTCCGGGCGCCACTTATTTTGCTCACCGTAAGTACGATGACTGGCGTTTAGTCGTCGATGCTAAGAACGCTGGAGAACTCCACGACCTTCTTAATATGCTTTACCAGCGGGGAGCGAGGCGCTTCGTTCTCTTCACAGAGATGCGGGGAAGCCTGCGGAAAGACCAATACCATTTACCGATGCTAATGCAGTCCAGGGTCCCCTTCCTTGCTGTTAACCATAGCGAGAGTTTTACCTGGAAGGGAGCGAAATTTTCTCGTGCTCAAGTTTCATTCATCAATGATCAAATACGAGTGTTTAAGAATTTTGCAGAAACACACGCCGTGATGGAGACCTCGGCGATCGCTGCATCCGATCTGAGTTCTGGGGTAGACGATCTCGTCCGCGTCGCCCTAGATGGACCATCAATGACGGATCCGAATACATTCCCCCCCTCTTATGATCCTTGTACCCAGTACGGCGCTTGCGTTGGAGATGAGGTTCTTGCAATTTCTGGCGGTGAGGTAGTTCAAGGGAAAGTGGCCCTCATAGGCTTCCGCGGGGCAAAGAAAAAAGATGAAGTGATGTTAGGAGTTGCTCTCCGGAATCAAAAGACCGGCGGGCTTGAATGGCATTCTCCCGGCGATGTAGCCGAGTCCACACCGGGTATTTGTCGTCCCATGCTATCCCCATACTGTGTGAATGCAGAAGTTGCAGTAGGTCTTGAGTCCGATGTTCATGCCCGAATCAAAGGTGTCTTCTCTGATTCTGATCGAGTTATTCTCGAACAAGCAGGTAAGTATCAAATCGCTGAAAGAGGTTCGCTGAAACCTCTCACACCTCTACCGATTCTCCCAAAACTGATGAGCGGTCAGGTTAAAACGATTCTTCCGCGTGAGGATCTTAGTCTCAGGGAGCTTTTGGTTGAATGGGTCCCTCGTGAGATAAAACGAAAGGGAGAATTCCTCAATCCATGGGCCGCTTGCTCCGAGCCGCGGCTTCAGGATCACCCGCAGCCTCTTACTGCAGACGGAACTCCTGTGAACGCCTGTGTCGCCGATACTCTTTACTACTGGGGAGAACCGGCCTATGTGGATTCTTTGAAGGAGCGATCTCGGGCGCGAGATTGGCGGCAACTCATTGATGGAGATCCTGGACTCTATCTTGTGACCTCACCGGCCTCAACCTTTGGTTACGGATCTGTAGATGGATCCGGAGGTCTGGCCGTTCGTATCAAACTGCGGCCAGGAGTTAAGTACAAATTGACTCACTACGATCCCAGTGTGTTTGAGCCAGTTCCCTTCCGTGCCGTCACGGTTGATACGGTTGAGATTCGACAGTTAAATAGGCCTGGGTGCTCTCAGTTTCCGGCAAATGAGGTGCACGATACAGTCTATCTTCGCTACTGGAGCTACCGAGAACCGCCTCGGAAGGAGCATCCCAAGGGGGTCCATGACGGAGGTCTTGAGTACGTCATTTGCTCGATGAATGTGATCGAGTCCTGGAGCTATGGGACACGGGACTTCTATGACGAATTTGTACGGGACACCCGGCGCTTCGTTGAAGGATGGGATCTACCCGGAGCTCCGAGTTACATCCGCCGACGAGAGAGCGACGGAAAGACCCGACCGATACTTTTTGGTATAGTGACCGATCACCGTCCCTTTACCCAGCGCCACCTGATCCAGGCCCTTAAGCTCCAGCTGGATTTAGCAGCAACCGGGCGGGGACAAGTCTTTTTGAACCCTCATGGGGGTAACAGTAAAGAGCTTCGGAGACGGCACTTTAAAACAGCTACCCCTAGTTGGTTCAATCCGCGCTAGGCCTTAAGCACCAAAACACCACCTTCGGTGCGCCAGGTACCGGTTCCATCTCCGAGGTTTGGCAAGTCGTAATAGAACCGGCCATCCTGATAGAGTGCTAATTGGATAGGGTAAGTGCTGTTGATAATTGACTTATCCAGCGTGAGGTTTGGATCTTCTAGGAGCGCCTTTTGATTTATGTATCTTGGCATGGCCTCAGGTGCCAGCTGGTAGAGCTTTCCGGAGGATATTTTGCCGCAACCGGCAACGAAAACTAAAACAAGTAACGACGAGTATCTTCATAAGAAAAGGGTAGCTAATGTGACTGGAAATAGGCAAGGACGTCTTTTGGACTTCCCTGGAAAACAACTTTGTCCTGATTGTTTCGAAGGTCCTTTCTGTAGAGCGGGTCATAATACTCATGAAGGAGAGTTCGAATCCAGGTTTCATGCCAGCGCAGCTCTGCGCCTTGAGCGAATGCCCGACTTATCTCATTGGCGAGAAGTCCTGTCTTAGAGGCCCCGAGCTTTTTCTCGATCCGCGCCAGGTTGGTTAGAAAAAAAACGGCGCCAGCGTCTTTAACGTAATCCTCGAAGATGTTCTGGAGCCGCTCCTCCTCAGATACTTCTAGGATGACAAGAGGAGAGCTTCTGAGGTGGGCAAAAAAACGCCTTGGCAATCCCAGGCGACCTAGTGTCACGCTCTCATCTTCTACCACGAGCCGTGATCCTGCCGCTTCCAGAAGGTGCAGAGCAATGTTGTTCTCGAAGGTAATCTGTGCTGGTTGATTGCCTCGAGGGCCGAAGGCCGAGCCCCGGTGATTCGCAAGGCCCTCCAGGTCGAGAAATGAATCTGTTTGTATTAAAACGCGAGTCTTACCACTGCCAGTCAGGCCGCCGATGCGCACGAGGGGAGGCAGAGGCGCCTCATCGAGCCACGAGAGAAAAAATTTTCTTAAGTTCTTATAACCCCCAGGTATCGGACGCTTGGTGATCCCTCGCTCCTGAATCCACTGGCAGCTGATCTGAGAGCGAAGTCCACCCCGGAAGCAGAAGACCTCTGCCTCTTTGTGTTCAGTCAAAAACTGGCACCAGCGCTGGATACGATCCTCTTTCACCTGGCCGGAGACCAGCTCATGGCCTAAGTGGATTGCCGCTTCCTGACCTTGTTCTTTATAGGTCGTTCCGACTCGCGCACGCTCCTCATCGGTCATGATAGGAAGATTGACGGAATAAGGAATAGATCCTTCCGCAAACTCCACCGGTGATCGTACGTCGATTAGGGGAGTCTTTCGAAGGAAAAGCTGCTGCAGCTCGGTGTCACTCCAAGTAGACATCTATGGAACTTTTGGCGAAAACTTCGCCGATCACAGAGGTGCCGGGGAAGCGGGTGCGAAGGGCCTCGACGATGGTCTCCGCGCTCGCGGAGCTCACGGAAAGAAGGAGACCCCCGCTGGTCTGTGGATCAAAGGCCAGGAGCTTTTGGAGTTCCGTCACGGTCGGGGCGAAAGAGACTTTTTGGCGTGTGTATTCATCGTTCGATCGATGGGCCTTGGTGAGGAAGCCCCGTTCGAGGCACTCATAGGTCAGGTCAAAGACTGGTAATGCTCGGGGAGAAATATGAAGTGTAACGTTCGACGCCCTCGCCAATTGAGAACCGTGGCCAAGAAGGCCGAAGCCGGTGATATCGGTGGCGGCATGGATGTTTTTTAAATCACGAGTGGTTAAAAAATCCTGGACGTTGTTAAGGCGCTTCATACTGGCAATGGCCTGTTGGGCCCTTTCTTCATCGATTTCCTGGCGCTTCATCCCCGCGCAAATCGTACCGGTCCCGAGGGGCTTAGTTAGTATGAGCTTATCGCCCATTCTGGCGTGAGAGTTGATCCAAACCTTCTGGGGATGGATCACTCCGGTGACCGAGAGTCCGAACTTCAGAGTGTCATCATCGATGGAGTGGCCACCAACGAGAGAGGCGCCCGCCTCGGCGATGACATCGGAAGCCCCCTGGAGCACAGCTTGAATGACGGCCGGTTCAAGAATGGCGAGAGGTGCTGCAAGGATCGCCATGCAGGTTTTGGGACTTCCACCCATGGCGTAGACATCGGAGAGCGCGTTCGCGGCAGCGATGGCACCGAAGTCATAAGGAGAGTCTACAATCGGGGTGAAGAAGTCGAGAGTCTGGACTAGAGCTATGTCCTCGTTGATTTTATAGATTGCGGCATCGTCGAAGTTGGCCCCGTCAACTATAACTCCGGGAATGACTGGTGGGAAACGAAGGCCTCCCAGGATTTCTCGTAGGATGAGGGCGGGAACTTTTGCGGCACAGCCGCCTTTCTTAACAGTCTGGGTCAGTTTGATGGTCATGCCTGGGATCTTACAGCGTCCCCTTCTTCTTTCCAATCTCTTTGTAGAAGGCAATGTAGCGCTTCATGACGTGGATTGGGTAATCTTTTGGGTAGACGTCCCGGGAGACGGCCTTCTTCACGGCCCTGGGTCCCATGTTGTAGGCAGCGACATAGAGCTGGCCATGACCCTGGAACTTCGTCCGAAGCCATGAGAGGTAGGCAACGCCGAGTTTGATGTTTTGAACCGGATCCCGAAGTGTTTCGTCGCCTTTCCACTTCGACTTTGTGATGCCAGACATCCACTTCCCGGTCATGGGACGGATTTGCATCAGGCCGAGCTCGCCCACAGGCCCAATCGCGAGAGGGTTAAAACTTGACTCCCCGGATATCACGGCCATGACGAAGTAGGGATCTAGAGAGTGCTTTGCAGACTCGTCTATAATCGCGCGAGCGATGGGTGAAGCTTTGCTTTTATATTTCTTTGGGAGTCGCTCGCCAACGATTTTAAAAATGTTCTTTTCAAGATCTTTCATTTCAAACTGAGAGACGATGCTCTTCTTGTAGCTTTCTCCCATCAGCTCTCGAGCGTGCTCGATCCGGAGGTTGTGACGAACACTGGCCATAGAGCGGGTGTTCGCGACAGAGTTAAGGCTAACAAGAGCGGTGAGAAGGATGAGTGTTTTCATACCTAGAGATGAGCAAGGTAGATGCCAAGAAAGGTCAGAATAAGTACCTGAAACCTAATGCCTGTGGGCGATAGTTTTTAATCAGTGACTAATTGGTTGATGACAAGAACGCCTAAGGTCTTGGATTTTAGGGATTGAAGGATTTCGGGGTTTTAATGCCCTCGGAACTTTAATGTGACGGGTGTGTGACGGGGACGGAATAATCACCAACCTCATTTTAGGGCAGGCGATCTTTGAGTTGAGTTAAGGGGTGATGGTAAGAAGAGGGTCATCGAGCTCAAAATTTGTTAAATCAGATCCAGTCTCCTCCGTTAGCACTCAGGCAAACCCTGCTTTAGCAAATCTAACTATCATACGGTTACAAACTAAAGATGAGAGAGATCATCTTTTCCTTAAGTCGCTAAAATTATTCTCAAAAATTATCAAAGCTATTGCGAGAATTCTCCGAAGAAAGGGGTGTCTTTCGGATTAAGTGTTTGGAGAGAGGTCCCCGATGAATGACGAGGTAGAAGAGTTTAAAATCGAGATTCTCGAAACATTAGATCGTGCGGAACGTGCGCTATTAGAGTTCGACAAGTTACCGGACAACCAGTGTTCGAATACACTTTACGATGAGGTTTTCCGATCGTACCACAACATCAAAGGGGCTGCCGGCATGATGGAATGGGAGGACCTTCAACATCACGTTCACCAGCTTGAAAACATTTTGATGCAGACGAAGTCAACCGCCTCAATCCCTAAGCACTTGATTGGATGGTTCCTTAAAGGAAACGACGTGACTCGATTGATCCTCAATGGGGAAACCCACCAGTTTGACTATATAACACCTGGAGTGAGGGAGGAGCCTATGGGCGAGACCTCAGGTCCGGCATATGCAGAACCTGCTCTGACTATGGAAGTCGCGGCCCAAGAGTCTCAGGAACAGCTTCCGGATGAGTTTTTCGCTGAAATCAGCGAAGGTCTTGACCGCGTCTCAGCGGCGCTCATCAAGATGGAATCTGATCTGGGTGACAAGGCCCTCAGGGATGCTCTCTACCGAGATATTCACTCGATCAAGGGCGCAGTTCAGCTGTTTGGTCTCTCAGAGGCATCCCTCCTTGCCGATGCGATGGAAACAAGTCTTGAACATGTCCGTGCCCTGCAGGATTTTTCTATCGATAAAGCTCATGTTAGTACACTACTTCTTTGCGTCGACCTGATGGATACCGCTGTTCATTCCACTCGGGATCAGGAGACGTTGAAGGAAGTGAATTTTATGAAGAACCTTCTGCAACCCTTCAACCACCACCGGCAGACACCTGCGGTGGTCAAAAAACTGGAGTCACCGGCCATGAAGAACTCCGAAGAAATTGAAAATCTTATTCCTCAGTCTAAATCCAAAGTCAGTGCGACTGCTAGGGCATTGGTGCCCTCCCATGAGAGCGAGAAGCCTGACTCAACTATTCGAGTCCAGGTCTCACTCCTCGACAGGCTTATGACTCTCATGGGTGAAATGGTTCTCGTCCGGAACCAGGTCCTTCAGTATTCGAACAAGACCGATGATCTCGAGTTCTTAAATCTGTCAAAGAAGCTAGATGTCGTTACGAGCGAGCTTCAGGAAGAGACGATGAAAACTCGTATGCAGCCGATCGGTAACGTCCTTTCGAAGTTTCAGCGTGTCGTACGCGATCTGTCCGGGACTCTAAGTAAGAAAATTACCTTGAATCTTTATGGCATCGAAACAGAGCTCGACAAAACTCTCATCGAGGCAGTCAAGGACCCTCTTACACACATCGTTAGAAACGCCTGTGATCACGGCATTGAGACACCAGAAATCCGCTCCCGATCCGGTAAGCCTGAGGCAGGTTCGATTACGATCAAGGCCTACCATGAGGGAGGTCAGGTGGTTGTTGATATCCTTGATGATGGCAAAGGTCTCTCCCGTTCGAGTCTTCTGAAAAAGGCCATTGAGAAGGGAATCGTGGATGAAGCCCAGGCCAGTCGCATGACCGATCGTGAGGTTTATGCACTAATTTTTGCTCCAGGTTTTTCAACAGCGGAAAAAGTGACCAATGTCTCAGGTCGCGGCGTCGGTATGGACGTCGTAAAAAGTAACATCGAAAGAATTGGTGGTGTTGTTGACATTGCCAGTGTCGAAGGCTCCGGTACCACGATCACCCTCAAAATCCCGCTTACCCTGGCGATTGTCCCGGCAATGATTATCCGTTCAGGCCACGACCGCTTCGCCATTCCCCAAGTGAAGCTGGTTGAACTTGTCCGCGTCGATCGAAACGCTATCGAGTATGTTCAGGGTCGTCCTATCATTCGCCTCAGGGGAAATCTCCTGACTCTAATCAATCTTAAAGAAGTTCTCGAAACTGGGGCAAGTGATGAATTCCCAGAGTCGATCAATATCGTGATTCTTAACTCGGAAACACAACTTTTTGGAATGATCGTCGACGAGATTCTCGACACCGCGGACATTGTTGTCAAGCCGTTGGCGCGATTCCTCAAGAACACAAGCATCTACTCTGGTGCAACGGTCTTAGGAGACGGTTCTGTCGCCTTTATCATGGATGTTCATGGGATCGCACAGAAACACTTAGGCCCGGCGGCAATTGATGACCGAAAAAGTGACTCTGATAAATACGGACATCCTAGCGAAGAACTCGAACTTCGGGAGTTTGTTCTAGTAGGTCTAGGTTCTAAGACGAAGCATGCGATTCCTCTTGCCGTTGTAGGCAGAATGGAGGAAATCAAAACCAACGCGATCGAGCTTTCGGGACATCAACGCGTGATCCGTTACCGCGGCAGTATCCTTAAGATCGTAAACCTCAATGAGATCCTTGGCTACCCGAACACTAATCTTGACCGTGAGATTACTCAGGTCATTGTTGTTCAGGTTGAGGATCAGCTCTTTGGGCTTGAAGTCGATCAAATTATCGACGTTCTCTCCACTCGAGACTTCCTGGATGAATCCCTCTCCAGTCACGAGGCGATTTTTGGGAACCTGGTGACTCAAGATGAGATCGTGGTTGTCGTAGACGTGGCCAGAGTTGTCGATTTTGCCTTTCCAACCAAAGGAGGGGTGTCTGCTAGCATTGAGGCGAGGGCCAAGAAAATTCTTCTCATCGAAGATACGGAGTCGATCCGAAATAAAATTGCAGAAGAGCTCGTTGAAAACGGGTTTGATGTAGTGGTTGCCTTCGATGGGATCGATGGCCTAAAAAGAATCGCAGAGAAAAAGGGTGTGTTCGATTTGATTATCTCCGATATCGAAATGCCCCGTATGAACGGATTTGATTTTGCCAAGAAGGTCCGGACGATCAGTGCCCTCAAAAGTACGCCGTTGATCGCCTTTACAACGAAAAACTCGCCGGCCGACGTTCAGCAGGCGAAGGATTCCGGGTTTACCACTTACCTCGAGAAAAGTAAGGGTAAGCTCCTGCCTCTTTTGGTGAATGAATGTCTGACCAATAACAAGAGGAAGACCGCATGAAAACCTATCTTTCAGGCCGGCCAGCAGGCGACCAAAAAAGTCAATCCCGACAGTTCTCCACCTTCATTGTCGATGGCCGGCTCTATGGTATCGACGTCATGAAGGTGCAAGAAGTGACGAAGCCACTCCAGGTAACCTTGATGCAAACGGCCCCACCTTTTATCAAGGGTCTTATTAACCTACGTGGTCAGATTGCTACGGCGATAGGTCTGCGTGAACTCTTTGGACTAAGTCTGGATGAGTTGAATGAAAAAATGACTGTGGTGTGTAAGATTGAGGATGTTCTGATTTCTCTTCTTGTGGATAACATCGGGGACGTGATGGAAGTTTCTGAGCATAATTTTGAACCCACGCCTCAAACGATAAACCCGGCGATTCGTACCTTTATGCAGGGTGTGTATAAGACTGAGGAGGGGATTCTTTCGGTGATTAGCCTCGACTCCATTCTCCGTGAACTCGATAAACGCTGCGCTTAAGTCGCACAAAGGATCAACGTGACCATTCCTCGGAAAATCAAAATTTTGATTGTTGATGACTCCGTTATCTTTCGTTCGCAGATTCAGCTTGCACTTAAGGATGCGCCTGGATTAGAGATTGTGGGCACGGCACCTAATGGCCGCAGTGCCATTGAGCGAATGAAGGAGTTGGAGGTTGATGTTTGTATTTTGGATATTGAAATGCCCGTCCTCGATGGCCTCGAAACGCTTAAGGAAATGCACAGGTTAAATCTCCGAACTCGCGCCATCATGTTTTCATCACTCACCGTCTCGGGTGCGGAGAAGACACTTGAGGCCTTGCGCCTGGGTGCTGTGGATTTTGTTCCGAAGCCCCGCGCTGAGGACGGCACAATTGACTCTCCCGCTCAGCGGATCCGGGATGTCCTTGTGCCTAGGATCTTCTCCATTTTTCCCGAGGCGGTTTGTCCGATTCCGAGACGTACTCAGTTGCCATCCAAACTGGCCTGGGATCGCTTTGTTCCGGAAGTTCTGGTCATCGCTTCCTCAACCGGTGGACCCAACGCACTGATAGATTTCTTTTCGCTCCTAAAAGCACCACTTCCGTATCCTGTCCTGGTGACCCAGCACATGCCACCGATTTTTACCGCCTCGCTGGCCGAGCGGATCGGCGGTCACAGCGGAAAGATAGCTCTTGAGGCCGTTCACGGCGAGCCGCTTCTCCCTAACAGAGTCTATGTCGCTCCTGGGAACTACCACCTTTCTATAGGTGGATCGAGAACATCACCCCTTGCGGTCCTCGACCAGAACCCTCCTCGTAATTTTGTCAGACCATGCGCTGATTTTCTGTTTGAATCAGCTGCTTCGATCTTCGGCCGTAATACACTGGGAATTGTCCTTACAGGAATGGGGCGTGACGGGGCCGACGGTGCAGCGGCGATAAAGGCGGCCAATGGGGCCGTTCTGGTTCAGGATGCTCAATCTTGCGTCGTCTTTGGAATGCCGGGTGCTGTTACCGAAGAGGGGAATTTTGATTACGCGGGCCCTCCGTCAGACCTGGCGCATAGGACGATCACTCTCTCTTCAATGCGGAGGACTGGCAATGTCGCCTAACCCATTGGACTTTTTTGCAAACGTCATCGAGCGCGAGACCGGGATTATTTATTCTGGGACAAATCTCTACCAGCTGCAGATGCGTCTCGAGGACATCTGCCGGAAGGAGGGTGTAAAGTCTATCGATGAATTGGCGCTGCGTTTTCAGGGCCCGGGTCCCGAACTCCAATTAAAGCAAAAGCTTCTCGATCTCGCGACGAATAATGAGACTCTTTTCTTCCGGGATCCCATCTATTTCACCACGATCGGATCGTTCCTCCAGGAACTTTGTGATCGTGAGCGGATTCCGGAGATCCGTATCTGGTCAGCAGCTTCTAGCACTGGACAAGAGGCACTTAGTATAGCGATGACTCTTGACGAGCTTTCCGAAAAGAAAGCGCTACCGCCGGTGTCGATTCTTGCGACGGATATCTGTGAGCGGGCTCTCGCGAGGGCAAAGGCAGGCCTGTATACTGAGTTTGAGGTCATGCGTGGCCTCTCCGAAGAGCGTCGCAAAAAGTATTTTACGAAGGAAGGAGATTCCTGGCGGGTTAGGCACTCAATTCATTCCCGGATCCAGTATGGGTATAACAACCTTATTCGCTCGGCCGTTTATCAGAGGTTTCATCTCATCTTCTGTCGTAACGTGCTGATTTATCAAAAAGTTGATATGAAAAGATCCGTTATTGAGGCGCTCTACCGGCAGCTTGAACCCTCAGGTGCAATTCTCCTCGGGGCGGGAGAAACTATGGTCGGCCTAAAAGAAACAGTGGAGTCCGAGGTCAGAAATACCGTTACGTACTATATGAAACCAAGAGAAGGCGCTAAACGAGCTTCTTAGAGAGGAGAAAAAATATGTTTGATCCAATGACAAAAGTACTGGTTGTAGATGACATGCTGACGATGAGGAAAATCGTGACCAAGATCCTGAAGGAGCTTGGTTTCTCAGATATCCACGAAGCTCAGGATGGTGTGGAGGCATGGGATAAAGCACAGACTGGCGGGTTTGGTCTCATCATCTCGGATTGGAACATGCCAAATTGCACGGGTCTTGAACTACTGAAGAAGGTGCGTGCTGATCAAAAGTTGGTTAAAACTCCCTTCCTGCTAGTGACAGCTGAAGCCGAACAGAGTCAGGTTGCTGAGGCGATCAAGTGCGGCGTCGATCAGTAT
Organism: Pseudomonadota bacterium; assembly: GCA_027487685.1. Lineage (GTDB taxonomy): Bacteria > Bdellovibrionota > Bacteriovoracia > Bacteriovoracales > Bacteriovoracaceae > Peredibacter. Next base: position 59,136 of record JAIYDC010000091.1, read on the forward strand.
GTCGTGAAACCCTTCTCCAAAGACGCTCTCAAGGCGAAACTAGAGTCGACTTACAAAAAGGTGTCCGTTCGGTTGGCAGCATAATTCATGAACGTTTTTGCAAGGCCCTGCTACCAGATAGATAAACATGAGGGTTATACGGTCGTGAAGCTTGAGTCCAACCTCGACTTCACGAACTGCAAAGTCTTTGATGGACAGGTGGATGAATTATCTTCCAATGTCTTCGTGGTTATCAACTGCGATTCCTTGCCTGAGCTTCCGAAGGATTGGCTTCGCTGCCTTCTGAAAATTCACCTTAATACCAAACGAGACAATAAGTTTCTTAAGCTCATCCATGTTAACGGGATACTGTTGTCCAATCTTAAGCGCGAGGGTATCGACACGACTTTCCGTATCGCCAAGGACCTCAGGGATGCACTCCAGGAGACGGGTCTGGCGCCCAAACGCCAACTCAATACTGAGTTCATCAATCCGTTCCTGGCCGCCACCATTCACGTACTCAAAGTGCAGGCCCAGGTCGAGGCAAGTTCTGGCCAGATTTACATGAAAAAGCCCGGAGAGGTCATGACCGGAGACGTTTCCGGAGTTATCGGAATCGTCTCCGATTCTTTCAATGGCGCCGTTGTTATAAGCTTTCCCGAGAAGACATTTTTGATGGTCATGTCTAGCATGCTAGGTGAAGAGTACACGAAGATCACCCAGGAGATTGTGGACGGTGCCGGTGAGCTTACGAACATGATTTTTGGCCAGGCGAAGGTTGTCCTCAACGATAAAGGCTTCGGGATTAAGACGGCCATTCCTTCAGTCATCTCCGGAAAAGACCACTCCCTATCGGCGATGACGAATGGCCCCGTCGTCGTGGTTCCTTTTACGACGCCCTACGGGAAGTTCTTCGTGGAGATCTGCCTCTCTCAATAGTGTTAAATCCTGAAAACCGTGCCACCATCGCCTCCACATCTGGGGCAGCGGTCCAAGGCCTACCCCGATTTGGTCTTAATCCAGACGAGGAAGATCCGGTTTGTTGCAACCCGCAGGCTCGAGCTACGCGATCGTCCGAACCGCTTCCTGGGTCAGAGCATGTTAAGGCGATCATAATTAATTTCACTCTGATGAATTAGCATTGCATTTTTTTTGAGGTGCCGTTATCTTCGCTTCAATCTTGGAGTTTGATATGAAGTACCGCTTTCGGAATCCGCATCCTTTTGACATGAGCAATTACTTTTCTGGTCTTACCTGCGTGGTCGGGGGGCGGGACTTTGAGCTTGAAGAGAAAGAGGCTAGGCGTGAGCATGAGTTGCCAGAGGTCAAGAACGATGAGCAGTTCAAGCTCGACTGGTCATTCCTGAAATCCTATCCGAAACCCCGTCCCCATTAATAACTGCCCTCTTTAAATGGTGTTGGGTGAGGTGTTTTGGCCCTTAGTTCAAATGAAGCACCATGGGAGGAAACTCTTCCCTAAGATTTAACCCCCCGATCCATGCTAGAAAGACCCTTGAGAATACGCATTAAGTCTCAGAAATAATTGAATTTTATTTCAACTCACCACCATTCTTCTAGGGCAGTTTAGAAACTGTATTAATGCGGATTGAAACCCCCATACTTTGCTCTGCCTACCCCTCGTTCTAGCATTTGTGAAAGAACGTCACCCGGGTGACAAAGGAGTGTTTATGGCCAATGTACAGATTAGTCGGGACCGCGGTCCCCTTGAGTTCGATTCCAACATGCATGCTCTCATCAGCTTCCGCGCGATCGTCGCAGGACTCCTCATCGCTATGTTTACCATGATCGGTCTGCTCGGTCTGGGTCTCGCCTTTGGCGGCATAGGGCTCCACGAGGACACCACCGCCCAAACTGCCGGTGTCTTCACTGGTATGTGGTTCCTTGCCTCTGTGCTTGTCTCTCTCTTCGTTGGCAGTTACTTCGCAGCGAGGGTCTCGAAGTTTCGTACCGGTCGCGTGGGTTCGGTCCAGGGACTGGTGATCGCGGCCCTCTTCCTCGGCTTTTTCCTCTATCAAACAGTCTCAGGTATCGGGGCCGCCGGCTCTGCCATCCAGGGCCTGATCGGGAAGTCGGGGAGTGCCATATCACTCGGAGTTCGGATGGCCGCTGATTCTGAAGCCGCCACGAACACGATTACGAACTTTGCCGAGGACGCCCTTGGAGACCTCAATCTGCGCTCAGAACCCCAGGTCGTCGCCCAAGGTCTTGGTACTCGGCTCCTGCGCGGTGATACCGATGGAGCAAAGAACTACCTTGCACGGCAGGCCGGGATCACACCCACTGAAGCCGATGCTCGCATCGCCCAAGTTAAGGCCCAGGTTGATAAGTACGTAGGCGAGGCCAAGGAAGGAGCCGCGACTGCACTCCGATCAACTGGCTGGACCCTCTTTCTTCTTGTCGTCCTTGGAGCATTGGCCTCGGTTGGCGGCGGGGCCCTCGGGTCGGTTGTGAATTTTCGTAAGCCTCTTGTCAGGGATATTGATGGTCATTACCCCGAGGGGCAAACCGTTTAAGCATTTTACGATGGCCGGCGCGAGATTGCCTCTTGCTCCGGCCCTCTCTGCTAGCCTCCGGTGGCATTCTGACTCCAGGTAAAGTCTGAAATGTCAGTAGCTTTGAGCAGGTAATTGATCTATATCAAGGCCCATGATCATTGAACGTAAGAGTGCTGTCTTTATTCTGTTTGCTTGCCTTCTCTGGGGCGTCGACCTTGTAGTCCGATACCCGGTAACGCTGAAGATGGGCTTTACGACCATCGTATTCCTCGAGAGCCTTCTAGGTCTTTTGCTTCTCTTTCCGTGGGTCCTTAGGCAGCGCAGAGAGTATCTGGCAATGACGTGGACTGATTGGCTTGCTGCCGCTTTCATCGGGGGAGTTGGCATGACTGTCTGTGGCTACCTTCAGATTGTCTGTATTCAGAAAGGCACTCCCGGACTTTTCTCATTCTTCCAGATCTTTCAACCGCTCTTTGTGATCTTCGCCGCCTGGCTATTTCTGAAGGAGCGCGTGGATAATCTCTATTACTTCTGGGGAGTTTGGGTGATTCTGAGCGCACTTATGATGTTCTCCGTCGACTTGGCCTTGATGTACGATTCGGAAATCGTTCCGGAGGATATTCTCATCGCTCTTTCGACGATGCTCATCTGGGGCCTTTGCACGGTACTCGCCAAGCGCGTCCTTTCCCGGCACTCTCCCATGGTTCTTGTCTCACTCCGCTGGGGCTTTGCCTTTATCTTTTCGTTAGGGCTTCTCGTCTATGAGGGAGGTGCAAACTTTGAACCACTTGCACAACTCGAGGTTGGCATGCGATTTTTCTATATGATCGCAGGAGGCGTCGCTTCGATGGTCTTGTACTACTCGGGGCTCAAGAATATCCTCGCCAGTAAGGCGACATTGATTGAAATTTCCTACGCGGCCTTTGGTATGATCTTTTCGGCGATCTATACCTTCGAGGCACTGAGTCTCCTTCAGATCCTAGGCGCCGGTTCCTTCTTCGCCTTCATGACTTTGCTCTTATCTAAAGATGAGTCAGTGGTCCCCACCGTAAGAACAAGATAGCTTAGCGGAGCGACCGAGGGTCAGAAGGCAGGGAGTATTAAACGGCACAGGAAAGTTCGTCTCCGTATCATGGCCCGCCGGTAGTCCACGCAGCACGGGGTAGGGGACCCGCTGGGCAAAGCGTTCCAGGGCCAGACTTACGAGCTCGGTACCATCCTTTTCCCGACCTTCTGTGAAGTCACCGAAGACAAGCGCCTTCAGGCCTTTATCGATGATTTTCGCCTGGATGAGCTGCTCTAACATCCGATCGACACTGTAGCCTCGTTCTCCAACGTCCTCGATGAAGAGGATCTTGCCACGGGCCCGGAGCTCCCAACTGGTTCCGAGGGATGATTGAAGAATCCGCAGGTTTCCGCCGGTGATGGTACCCTGGATCTCACTCCGAATACGGGCAGCTGCATTCATGGGGATGAGTCCTCTGAACGTATGCTCGCCCTTCCTGCCTAAGATCAAGTCAGCGAGAAGTTTCCGGTCCGGGGTGTGGGCCAAATCCGGGTGCATCTGACTTATCGTGCGACCATGGATCACAGGCCAGTTCCATTGCTGGGTGAAGAATAAGTGCAGAGCTGTAATATCACTGAAGCCGATGAAAAGTTTGGGCCTCTTCGGAGGCACTTGTTTAATCAGGTGGGGGATCAATCGCATGCTTCCATAACCGCCGCGCAGGCACCAGATGGCGCGGGATTCAGACAAAAGGGCGGCCCGCAAGTGGGAGAGTTGAACCTCTAATGGTGAGGCGAAGAAGACGTCTGGACGTATCAGGTCAGGTGGGACTCGCGCCCCAAGTCCCAATTGGTGGATCCAACGCACGCCAGGTAGGAGTTTCTCTGGGGGAGCATGGGAGGCCGGAGCGATCACATCGACCAGGTCTCCGGGGCGAAGGAACGACCAAGACTTTTTTCTCATGGCTTCTATTCTACCTATTTCACTCCCCAGGTCTCAAAAATTTTACTGCGGCGGAAGAAATCTCGATACTCACAGGCACGTTCGTTCATGTCCAAGACAAATGTCTCGGGTTTGATCGTGATGGACTCAGGCCCTCCTGAGATCACTGCCCCGAGCTTAAGGCCTTGGCACAGTCGCGCATCCACGTAGCGGTCAAGCTCCGGAACCGCCAGGAGGAGAAAGCAGAGCTCGGTCCGGGCGTAGCGTTTAGAACGGGCGATGGACCCGCTGCTGGCCTGTTCTTCGCGCACGAGCTTCGCTAGAATACGTTTCACGTTATCTCCGAAGGTATCCATGAAGGAATTAAGGTTTGAGATCGTAATCGGTTGCGCGCGATTGATGTCGGCGCGGATCAAGGCAAGGTTGTCAGTTCCGCTCATCTTGGAGATTGTCTCGGTGAAGCGCTCCGCTGCTAAGAGTTGGGCCACGAGGATTTGATCTTCCTGAGGACTAGTTTCAAGAAGTTCGAGAAGGGCCAAGCGGATCATCATATCTAGCCGCGCCTCGACCACGACAGTTCCGTAACGGAGCTGGGCTATTTCGTAAATGCGCTCAACACTTGCAATGTTGCTGTCGCTGTCAATAGTCGCAGTCTGAATGATGGCTTCCTGGGTGACTTTATAAATTTCTTTGAGCTTTTCCAATGTGTTGGTGTAGAGCTTTTTAAAGGCCATGTCGCTCTCGCGCGGTGGATGCGTATCGAGGAATTCGATGATCCGCTGAAGAGCATCCATCGGAGCAATCTTCCAGCGGTTTCCGGAGCGGTCATAAGCGCTGGAGAGGGTTTGCAGGGCATCAGGTTGTAGGACTTGTGAAAGTTCTTGGTTCACACGGTTGCGCGCTCGTTGGATCAATTCAACGTAACGGCTTTTGACCGTGTCAAGTGTCGGGTTGAATCCCTCTGGCTTTTTCCAAACATCGAGGGTGAAGTAATCTCCACGCTCATTTCTGATACTGGCGTCATCGGGGAGGCCCAAGATAAAAAACGGTGTATAGCCGACGGAAATAACGTCATAAAATGGGTTTCGAAATGGGGTCTCTGTTCCCGGAGTGATCGCGCGGGTTACCGAGCGCAAGAAGACCCAGCGCTCGTCAAGATTAGTATAGGTGTTGTAAATCTTTCGATTTTCTTCGATGAAGCCAAGCCCAAAGGCTTCCTGGGAGCGCACGAAGGTTTCGCGTCGAAAGACCGCCGTTTGCCGTTCAGCATCTGCTGTCGTTGTGGGTGTTACGCCGCTGCGGATTTTATTAAGCCACTCAAGAAGCACCGGAGCTTCACGATCGTTTAAGCGGATCGCAACACCTAGCCCCGAGTTAAGCCTCGGGTTCTGACGCTGTTGCGCCTTAAATAATAGGAATGATTCTGCGTCCCGCATCTGGCACCAGCGCTCGGCCATAGTCTCAAGTGCACACTTGTAGCCTTCGACGGCAATCGAATTGTCAGCTATTTTTCGGATCGCGCGAGCGGTGTAAGCATTCCGCACACCCTCAACGGTTGCGCCGAGGAATGAGGCCCCAGCAGTTAGACCCAGGCCAATGGCCGGATTCACTGCAGCGGTAGCACTACCGACCGCTGCCATGATGGAAGTGGCGGTGTTTAAGAGCGAGGGATTTTTTTGAAGACAGCGCTGATTGCCTGAGACCTGGGCAAAGGTCGAATTAGCTAGCTGAACGACGCTGATGAGTGCATCGGCCTTGCTCGGTCCCGCGAGTTCCGTTTGGGCACGGTCGCGCGCCACAAGGCCCGCGCGCTGAACTTGCAACTGCCGGAGGTTAGTATTGAGAGTGCTGAGATCAGAAGGGTTAGTTGTCCCTGCGAGTTGGATGAGAAGTTGCTGCTCCTGAGCTTCGTATTCGGCCAGCTTCACCTGAGTCTCATTAACTTTTTCGAGGTTTGAGAGCTGTTGGTTTAAGAGATTAAGTTGCGACATTGCTCCGGCGACACTCTTACAATCCGGATCATTGGAGATGCCTCGAAGGGCCTCGATGAGAGCGGTGGAATCTGCCAATGCTGACCGCGTCCACTCGCCTTGAGTCCGGCAGTTGGCCGAGAAGTAACTCAGGAGCTGCTGACCCGGAACCTCCTCTGCGAATGAGGCAATAGGAATCAAAGTCATGATAGCAGTCAAAATTAATGTCTTCATGCGTTGCTGTGTAGCAAACGTTATTCAGATTAGGAAAAGGAAATAATGAATGAAGAATCTTCTACCGATGCCGCCCCGCGTTGCCTTGATCGGTCGGTCTGTCACACTTTCCTATAGAAGAACCACCTCCTCGCTAAAGGCCCATCTCTGATTTCAAGAAGTCAAAGCACTCAAAGACTTCTTGGTACTCCAAGAAGAGGGTGCTGACTCCTCCTTGATCCTTTCGCCTGAATTTGAAATTTTTTCTCGATAGGTGAAAGTTTCTTTTCAAACAATATTCCGCAGCATGCGCTTTATCTTTACAACTCTGGCCCATTCCTTGACAATAATTGCAAATCACTTGCAGTTAAGGCGCTTATGAAAAAACTCTTACCTCTCTCTGTCCTCCTCTCGACAACTCTCATGGCCCATGAAGAAAAGCTTCAGGCGGTTGAGGTGATCGAGCGGGAAGAAACCCAGGGTCTGGTTGATTTTGTTCCAAGCGTTACCAAAATAAAAGACGCCGAACTGGTAAAGAAGCGGCAGACCAGCATCGGCGACATGCTAGGGTCTGAGGCCGGAGTTCAGAGCACCAACTTTGGCCCCAACTCCTCAAGGCCCGTGATTCGCGGTTTAGATGGGGACCGAATCCGTGTCCTTCAAAATGCACTCGGGACTCTCGATGCTTCTACCCAAAGCCTCGACCATGCTATCCCCGTTGATACGTTAACCATCGACCAGGTTGAGATTGTTCGTGGTCCGATGAGCCTCCTGTATGGCTCATCCGCTGTTGGAGGCGTGGTTAACCTCGTTACCAATCGGATCCATTATGAGTACGAAGAGGGATTCTTCTCGAAAATTCTGACTCAAGGAGAGACCGTTAATAACGGGATGAGCACCGCCGCTCATATGAATTATGGTTCCAACAAATGGATGTTCCACGTCGACGGATCCACGAGAAATCTTGGCAATGTCGAGATCCCCGGGAACGCTCGCAGTGCAAAAGTCCGGCGCGAGGATCCTCAGACGGACGAGGCCAAAGGCAAGCTCCCTAATAGCTTTAACCAACAGGACAACCTCGCCACCGGAGTTTCGCGGATCTTTGATCGGGGCCATGTCGGCGTCTCGTTCAATCATTTTAACACCCTCTACGGCTCTGTCGCCGATCCAGATGTTAAGATCGATATGACCCAGAATCGCTTTGAGCTCCACAGTGAGTACCGGCCTCAAAGCGGGCCCGTGCGTAAGTGGAAGCTCAAGTCGGCACAGTCTGATTATTTCCATAATGAGCTCCATCAGGGTCACATCGAGACGCGTTTTAAAAATCGTGGAAACGAGACTCGACTCGAGGGTCTGAATCAAAAGGGTAACTGGAACGGAGTTTCAGGTGTTCAGACCCAGATCACCTCCTTTAGCGCCAAAGGAGAGGAGGCGTTCCTCCCGTCATCAGATAATCAGAAGGTCGCTCTCTTTACCTTCCAGCAGTACTCACTTGGCAAGCATGCCCTTCGCCTCGGAGGTCGCTTAGAAAACCACCATGTCAAAAAAGATGGCTCGGCCACATTTGGCGCGGGCGATAAAAAGGGCTACCTTGGCAGTAATGCCTCCCTCGGTCACTGCTTTGATTTCTCCAAGAAGAATACCCTCGAGAGCAGTGTCTCTTATACTGAACGGGCCCCGACTTTTCAGGAACTCTACTCAAACGGAGCGCACATTGCGACCGGAACATTTGAGATCGGTGACTCGACTTTGGTGAAAGAAAAGGCGACCGCCTTCGAAGTCACATTTAAGAACACTTCCGATGCCCACCAGTTCACCGGCAGCCTTTACACTCAGGTCTTTAAGGACTACATCGCTATGACTCCTACCGGGAATGAGAATTCTGGATTTGATGAGTTCAATTATGAGCAGGTCGACGCACTCTTCTACGGGCTTGACCTCGATGCTCGCAACGAGATTTCTAAAGGTGATGTTGGGTCGCTCTGGCTCATCAACCGGTTTGACTGGGTACGTGCCAAAAATACCGATGCCGGAAGTGATCTTCCGCGCATTTCTCCTCCGCGGTTTACTGCGGGCCTGGAGTATGTCACGGATAAATGGTCTCTAGACATGGAATCTATGTATGTCGCACACCAGACAAAAACCGCACCGGGGGAGTCTCGCACCGACGACTTCATCATGACTAATGTCGGTACGTCTTATCGCGTGGTGGGCAATGTTACGTCTCTGGACCTCTTCGTTCGGGTCCGGAACGTCTTCGATGTTGAGGCACGTAGTCACGTTTCAACACTTAAAGACATCGCTCCTTTAGCAGGTCGCAACCTTATTGTCGGGGCCCAAATCCAGCTCTAGGGTCGACCTATTTGCCGCACTTAGCGCAGAGACCTGTGAACTCCAGCCGGTGCTCCGTCTCCGTGAACCCTAGGCGGGCAATGGCCCGCTCGAAGACAGCAAGGTCGCAGTCCTCGATGTTCTGGATATCTCCGCAGTGGCGGCACCGCACATGGTGGTGATGGTGTGAGACAGGTGCCGAATGAATGAGCTCGTAGCGAGCGAAGGCTTCGTCGAGGTTCAACTCGCGGATGAGGTTCTTTTCTTTAAATTGGGTAATTGTCCGAAAGACAGTTGAAAGGTCGCAGGCCCGTTCTAGGAGCTCATGAATCTCGCTGACTGAGAGTGGGCGGTTGGTTCGGGAAATGGCACAGAGGATCTCGACCTTACCCTTGGTCTTATTGATGCCGTTTTGCTCGAGGATCTCTCGCGCAGCGGCTTCAGTCAGCGGCGAATGGCAGCATTTTATTCCCATGCTGCTTAAGGTAGCACTCTTGGGCAGGATTTTCCTACGTAAAATTCCAGCCTAAGAATTTAAAAAACCGCCACCGAGCGGGTTGACCGCAGCGGTGGCAGGGGGAGGGTGACTAGATTACTCTGCTGCAACGTTTGATAGAACCACCTCAGAAACCGTTCCTGTCTTTAATGTGAGGCGGTAGCCGATGACTCTTTTACCATCCAGTAGCGGAAATGAAGTGAGTCTATCGGTGCTAATTGTCACGAGTTCTATACTTTCGATTTCAGGAAGACCCAGGATCAATCCCGCAAGGAACTTTCGCTTCAGGGCCAGTTTAATACGAGCGCCCGGCATGGAGGTCCCGTTGAAGGTCACTGATTCAGCTGTTGCCGTGGTGCCAGTCACTTTGTAGGCAACGGAGAAGTCACCCCGGCCGAGAGCGAGCTGTGAGAAGCTCCGGATCTTAACCTTGAAATCGTTAAGCGTAGAGGCAGCACCTTTGGCCTGGTCGACCAAGGGACGAACCGCTTCGATTTCACTCTCTCCGGAGAGAAGCTCTTTATTTGAGTTATAGACTCCAAGAATGTTGCCGCGAGTAGAATCGAGGGCCACCCAGTGAGGTCCAATCCTCCCGTCATCGGTTGCCATCAGGATCGCCGACTGGCCAGGGGCGATCGCCTCTAGCTGGAGGATGTTAAAGCTTGATTCAGTGACCGCGTTGGTGCCATATTCTCGCGCCAGATTTTCTGGGAGGACCTGACGCGTCCGGAAACCGATGACAGGGCGAGTGTTCATGGGTTTGCTAAGGAAGGCCAAGTTTAAAATTCGGTTAGAACCACCCGGGAAGACCAGCTCCCAGATTTGACGGGCAGTTGAAGCGTTCTCGGTTCTCACGACGCCGCTGAGTCGATCCAGCATCTTTTGTTTAAAGTCATGAACCGAGCTGTAGGGATTGCGACCCAAGTCGCTTACGGCGTCGATCACGAGGCGATCGAACTCCGCCTTGTCACTGACGAGTTCTCGTGTTTTCCAAAGGGCGTGGGCGGCGCGCTCCCCGAGATCATGGACTGGCATCTGCGGTTCGTAGGTCTTAAGTTTCCCTTGTCGATCCACTTGGGCATCCGAATCTCTCAGGGCCTTACCATGGAGCATGACGAGACCAACTTTAGCATTATCCAGGAAGATATTGGCAATATAGTCAGCGAAGCCTTCGTTAAGACCTCCGATCTCATCGTTGATCGGATTTGGAAAGAGATGGTGAAAGAGGTAGTGGGAGGCCTCATGGGCGATGACAGATGGATCGAAGCCACTGCGGCTGATCTTTCCGCCGCTTAGGCGTGCGAGAATATTGTTGGTGGCCGGAAGAAAACTGAGGCTCACATCTGCCGGGTTAAAAAAGGCGTTGTTGGTCAGTGCCTTACCACGAGTCTCGTCCCGTAGATCACGGTTCGTCGTGATGCGGAGGAACTGATCCGGGCGGTAGTTAAGCTTCTGATCGAGGAAGCTGAAATATCGGTTGATCCAGTAGTAGACGTTGGACTGCTCTACGACGTCCCAGCGTGAGAGGTCGCGGTCATTGATGACACCATCGCGAATGCGGAAGATGTCTCCGTCGGCACAGCTCTTGTGGCAAACCGCGAACATATTATCTTGGAGGAAAGTCTTAGGGAAAATGGTGGCGTATGGGGACCGTGGC
>JAIYDC010000036.1 GCA_027487685.1 Pseudomonadota bacterium
ATATTAAATCATCAAGTAAAACTATTTTTAAGCTGTTACTCTGAAGTAAAAGAGGTGTTCACATTTCCAAAATGACTTCAAACTCTCCGAGGCTAAAAATCGCTTCTAACCGAGGCTTCTGACAATAGCTACAAACGATTGATTTTCCTTCCTGAAATTAGCGAAGGAAAAATAACTAAAAACCACGGAGATCCCAAATGGTATCAGAAGACTGACCACGATGTGGGCTAAATCTAGATCAACCGGAAGGCGACGCTCAACAAAAATATCAGGCATGAGGTCGTGACCGAAAGTTTCTAAAAGCTTAAGGACAGCATAACCACAAGCACCGCCAATCCCTACAGTGATCGCTGAGAGAATCAAAACGAACTTAAAACAAAGAGCGAGAAGCTTTTTCTGGGACATTCCAAGGATCCAAAAACTCATGAGATCACGACGGATCTTAGAGTAGAAAATTAAGAGTCCCGAGGTGATCGCAATCGCCACGAGGAGGCTCATGCTGATGAAGAGGAACAACATGACCTTCGTTTCAAGATTTAGGGACCACACCAGTGCTCCGTTCATCTTTTCCCAACTGATGATGCGCTTGGGGACACCGGTCTCCGTTCGGCCAAGCTCTGACAACACACTCTCCGGCACTTCGCCGAAGAGCCGGATTTGATTGACACCACGGCGACGGACCAGATTTTGAACCATCGGAAGACGCACCCACGCCTCGAAATCATCGACCTCAGAAATTTCTGTGTAGAGGTAATCCGAGAGAGTCTCGGAAACAAACCGCGGGACCTCACCCATGAGGGAGTCGGTAATACCTGGTGCAATGACCTGGAGGTCGTCGAGGAATTGGAGTTTTGTTTTCGCGGCCAGCTCCGACCCCATCACGATACCGGAGAACTCTTTGTCAGCTAAGAATTGAGGACGCTCGTCGTCGAGGTCAATCCCATGAAGCTTGGCAGGAGCAACGAAATTCTTATTCCGTAGCATCACCTCAACTTCGAGTTCCGAATAGAAAGGGACAGCGGCCTTCCTGAGAATATCTTTTAATTCGGGAAGGCCCTCTTCATTAACACCATCGAAGACCATAAGGTAGGATCCATTCACTGCCTTTGAGCGCGAGATGAGCCCTTCCTGGAGCCCGCCCATGATTCCCTGGATCACAAGCAAACTAAAGGCCGAGAGGAAAAGCCCGGTGACGGCAATAAAAAGCAGCCGCTGCCGGGTTTTTGCTCGCAGGATATACGAAAAAAAATAATTAAAAAAAGGCCACGACTTCACAGGTCGTAAAACTTCTTCTTATCGGCCACCATCATCGACAGGAAGGGCGCAATCATATACCGAGTGGCACTTACATCCTTCGTAAAATTGTGGAGTCTTTCGGCGATCTGGTCAAGGCCCTCCTGGTCCGCCCAGCGGCAAAGTCCCCCGCGAAACGGCGGGAAGCCAGTGCCATAAATCATACCGATATCTACCGTCGCCGCCTTCTCTACGATTCGGTCAGCGAAAATATACGCCGCTTCATTCACCATCGGGAGGAAGAGACGCATCTGGAGCTCCATCTCGTCTTTTCTAAGCTTTTTTGCTGTGAGAAGTTTCACTACGTCCGGATTCTTTCCAGTGACTTTCCCCTTTTCATCATAGAGATAAAAGCCTCGGTGATTTTTTTTGCCCAGAAGCTTCGCCTCATAGAGCTTCGTCGACAACTCACTCGGCAGTGCACGATCGCCGAGACCATCGTGCATGATCTTTCCTACTTTCACGCAAACATCGAGGCCAATCTCATCCATCAACCGGCATGGCCCCATAGGCATTCCAAAATTGAGCGCGGCTTCGTCCAATGCCTCGATCGTCACACCCTCTTCCAAAAGAAAAGCTGCTTCGTTCAAGTAAGGGGCCAGAATTCGATTCACTAGGAATCCAGGCCCGTCTTTCACCACGATCGGAGTTTTCTTAACGTCCAACACCCACTTGACCAAAGCGTCGATAGTTTCCTTTGACGCCCGCTCATGAGTAATGATTTCAACCAGTGGCATCTTGTTTACGGGATTGAAGAAGTGGAGACCAGCGAATCGCTCAGGTTGTTTAAGGGCCTTGCTCATCTCCTCAACCGAAAGGGAGGAGGTGTTGGAGGTGAGGAGCGTATCCGGGCGGACGTGGCCTTCAAGCTCAGCGAAGACTTTTTTCTTCACTTCCATATTCTCGACCACCGCCTCAACGACGAGATCCGCAGAGCGCAGACCCTCAAACGAAAGGGTCGGCTCGATCGAACGCATCTTCCGGTTAAAATCATCTTCGGAAAGTCGCCGTTTCTTGACAGCAACAGAGAAGTTCTGCGACGCCTGTTTAAGTCCCAATTCCAGGGCAGCGGCGGTAAGATCTTTCATCAGCGGTGCTTGATTGTTTTGAGCAAAAAGCCAGGCGATTCCGCCGCCCATCACACCAGCCCCCAGAACTGCACCCCGGTGCACCGTCGGTAGCTGGTCCTTATTATCGAGCTTCTTTGAAGCGTCAGTCAGAAAAAAAATGTGCTGCAAATTTTTACTCTGAACACTCTGAGAAAGTTCCGCAAACGCCTGCGCTTCGAGTGCCAGGTAATCAGACCTTCCCTTTCCTGCGCCGCTTTCGAGGACCTCAAGAATCTTCAGTGGTGCCGGATAGAAGCCCTTCGTCGATTCCAGGACCTTCTCCCGTGCCTTCTGAAAGATAATCTTCCGCGTGAGAAAATTATCCATGGCGGCCGCCTGGACCTCTTCTTTAACACTTTTCTTTTTACCAGTCTTCTTCTCTAGAAGGTAGGCCTTCGCAAGCTCCTTCATCCGTTCTGTGGGAAGCATCGCATCGGCAAGACCCAACTTGATAGCATTTTTTCCCTTGACCTGTTTTCCCGTAAGGATCATATCCAGAGCGCTCGGGAGTCCTACCTTACGAGGAAGCCGGTACGTCCCTCCAAACCCAGGGAGCACCCCAAGCATGACCTCAGGCAGACCTAGTGCGGTCTTTGGGTTATCGGAGACAAAGATTTTCTTGCAAGCGAGGGAAAGCTCCAATCCTCCACCCAAACAGACACCATCCACCAGGGCGGCGGTGGGCATTTTCAGGTCGTCCAGAGCATTAAAAATGGTATGCGCTTCGTCCAGGGCACGCAAGGCCTCGGCCTCAGTCTTCAGAGAATTAATGACTGAAACGTCAACGCCTGCGAGAAAGACGCCAGGTTTATGGGAGAAGAACACGAGGCCCTTCACCGCACTTTTTTTATCGAGTTCCGCCGCCTCCAGGATCGCCTGCCGCAGCTCCAGCAGCGTTTCCCGGGTGAAGGTCGTCATGGACTTCTTTTCATACTTTCCGAAGCCGATCCAGAGAAGATCATCCTTCGTTTCGACCGTGAGGTTCTCGTAGCTCATAATTAACTCCGATTACACTTTGAGGTTTTCAATAATCACAGCACCACCCTGGCCCCCGCCAATACATAGGGTCGCCAGACCATAGCGCTGTTTGCGCCGCTTGAGTTCGTGGGCCAGCGTCACAACCAGACGTGCACCCGTTGAACCGACGGGGTGACCCAAAGCGATCCCACCCCCGTTGACGTTGAGCTTCTCCATGGGAATCTCCCCGATGGTCTCATCGATACCCCATTTCTGAGAGAGTGTCTTATCTTTCATCACCTTCAGGCATGCGATGACCTGGGCGGCAAAGGCTTCGTTTAACTCAACAAGGTCCATCTGTGAGAGCTTAAGTCCTGTTCGCTTTAAAACTCCATGGGTCGCAAGCACAGGTCCTAGTCCCATACGCTCGGGCTCAAGACCATGAAAGTGGTAGTCTACCATGCGAGCAACAGGATCGAGATGATGCTTTTTGACCGCTTCTTCTGAGGCCAGAAGCCACATAGATCCGCCATCAGTGATCGGGCAGGCATTGGCCACTGTCACAGTTCCGGTTTCCCGTTCGAAATAAGGCTTAAGTTTACCTAGCCCCTCAACAGTGGAGTTGCCGCGGAAGCCAATATCGTCGGCGATCATCTTGTCGAGCTTAAGCCCAGCAGTGATAGGAAGGATCTCATCCCGGAACTTACCATCCTTCGTTGCCTGGGCCGTTTTATGGTGGGACAAGTTAGCGAACTCATCCTGATCACGACGGGAGATGCCGAGTTCGCGCGCAAGAGTCTCTGCAGTCTGGCCCATGTTGCGTCCGCAAAATGGATCGGTGAGACCTTGCTCGATCGCTATGATCGGTGCAAGGTAATGGGGCCGGAAAGTCGAGAGGATTTGGAGCTTCTGAAGGGAAGTAGCCTTCGGATTCATAAGCTTCGCGAAAAACTCCGTCATCGACTTACTATAGAGGAGAGGCATTTGTGACATGCTCTCGACACCGCCAGCAAAGATCAAATTATTGCGGCCGCTAGCAATCTTATCGTAGGCCTGAGAGAGTGCTTCCATACCTGAAGCGCAGTTCCGGTGGACGGTGTAGCCTGAAGTTTTTTTGTTAAGCCCCGCTTCGAGAGCGATGACGCGACCAACGTTAGGATACTTCGCCGGAGAGCCGGTATTACCCACGATGACTTCATCGATTTGATCCAGACCGAGTCCGAACTTATCGACGAGGTGACGGATGAGGTAATGACCCAGAAATGGGGCGGCGATTTCCTTCAGCTCCGCTCCGGCCTTGACCTGCGGCGTGCGTTTACCATCAACAAGATAAACTGGTTTCATTTCGAATTCCTTTTCGACAGAAAGTTTAGTCGTTATGAGGACTTATTCTATGCGAGGAAGCCCAATAGATTAAGATAAAAGCGATTTGATCAAGATTAGATTCAGAATTAGGTTCCAGGCTTGGAACCAAAGGCAAAAGGCCCCCCTAAATGGGGAGCCTTTGGGAGAAGGTATTGAGAGCTAGAGAGATTTAGAAGTTAATCACAGCTCCGGCGAAGATAGAGAGGGCCGCGGAGTTGATGATCTCCTCACCGAGTTCGTTTAACCGGCGCTGATCGGGAGATGTTCCACCGCTCTTAGCGGCCTTTGACGACAAGCTATCCCCAAGGCCCGTAGAATAAGCACCCTCGATGTTGATCCCGAAGGTCCGCGTGATCATGATCTCGGAACCAATCATGAGATTCCCGTTAACAAAGCTCGTATTGTACTCTTCCGAGCCGTAGCTGAAAGAGCTAAACTGATCGAAGTACGGGTTGTTGTCATTGTACTTCATCGAAGCCCGAGCGTAACCGAGACCAGCTCCAACGTAAGGCCGGAAGCGCTCCCCATTGGTGAGGAAGAATTTCCCGTAAACATCAAGGCCCATGGAGCGGTATTGGATCTCACGGCCCTGAAGCCCATACTGTCCAAAGTAACCTTGGTTCATGTAGTTTGAATTGTTGGCAAAGTCATTTGTTTTCAACTGATTCAAGTTAAATCCGATACCCATCGAGAAGCGAGTCGTAATGTTGGACTCGAGGCGAAGACCAGCGGAGAGTTGCGTCTCGAGCTGCTCGACGTCACCGTTGTAAGACGTCGCACCGGCATAAGGAAGGAGCTTGATCGCCTCGAATGGCGCACCAGTAGGCTGGGTCACTTCCGCATGGGAAACAACCGGAATCGCTGCGGCCTGAGAAACCTTCACTTCTTGCACTTCTTCAACTTGTGCCTCTTGTACGCGGTTCTTTTTATACTTGTTCATGTACGGTTCACATTCTTTGGCATCTGACTCTTCTATGATGCAGCGAAGTTTGCGCTGACCATCCTCGTACTTGGAATTAAATTCTTTGATTGCTTGAGTGCTTTCGATCTTTTGATCAATGTACTCATCCTGGCTCTCAAGGAGTTTCTCCGTCTGATTTGTAAGCTTGCCAAGATCCTTGGCCTTTTCTTTATTCAAAACAGTACCGGTCTTCTGCTTGTTGATCTCCGAGCGAATCTGCTCAAGCTCACCGTCGGTGACGGGCTTCTCGTGGAGGTAACCGTCCACGTCAATTGGCGCTGAGTTTAACACTTGCTCCTCATTAACTTGAGCGTAAGCCTGCGCAAAGCTCAAAGACAGGGCAAGCACCAATAGGGTTTTCGTTTTCATAACACTCCTCCTCGAAAGGAAATGACTCTTTGCGTTAAGAGTATAGGAAGACCCCACCCAGAGGTAGAGACGATGAAAAGATTACACTGGGGACTAGAAGTTTAGCGCGCCATTCTGAGGGGAAAGCGCTTGTATTTTCCGTTTTGATCCATGGCCTGACGATAAGAATTCAAGGGTTTACCTATAAGCCCTTTAGGATTTTTAATGAGATACTCGTCGAGTTTCTTGAAAACTGCAATGCCGAGGCTAACGGCCACCGCAACCATCATGATGTATTCGACTGCGGTTTGACCTTTCTGTGATTTTCGAATGAGGCGAAGCATCCTTCGATTATAACCTAGATTCCCTCAATGCCGTAAGCTAGGCCCAAAAGTCCCTGAGTCTGGTAGCGGAAAGGTCCCCAATACTCGAAGCCCTTGATCACTCGTTCTCCGTTAAGGATGTCCATCGGCAATCTTTTGAGGACCGGGCCCTCGTGCTTAGGGTCGCTCTTAAAACGCCTGAGATCTAGGGTCACGCTTCCGGTAAAGGTCAATTCGACAGGTGTCGGCGTGAACGGTAGGAGGGCGGAATCTCCTTCGAAGGCCTGGCGAAAATCCCGCTGATAAAACTCGGGTTTTGAGCCCGGCAATTCCAGATAGGGCCAGTGATAGAAGGCGAATTCACTTCCCTGCCCAAGCACGCGGTAAGGCCGATCAGTGCCCAGAAGACCCTCATCGGCAAAGTACGTGAGAGAGGCCGGCGGGAACGGAGCGGTCATACGCTTGACGGGCGTAAGTTGTGTTTTCCGGAAAAATCCAAATGACGATGCGATGTGAAACGGAACATCTTCCGGAAGATGAGCGAAAAAGAGCACACGCTCACCCGAAATCACACCTTCGAAACTCGCCAGCAATAGGGTTTCAAAGCGGTCTTCAAAAAACTGCCAAAATTGCACCCCGCTTTCTTTATAGTCTCCCCCGAGAAGAATGAGGCGTCGCTTAAGCTGAGTGGCGAGGAAAAAATCGTGGAGCCGATAGACCGGAGAGAACGTCCGGAAAAAATAGAAAGGGATTTCTTCAGCGCCGAGAGACGTTTTTAGCTTTTCCTCGTGGTGGAGACCCAGGAGATGAAGAAGAACCGAGTACTTTAAGTCCTTAGACTCCTGGTACTCCTCATTCATAAGCTCCCCGAAGCGGGAGTAGACAGTCTTTAACCACTTGGGCCCCAGGAGCTCGAAGCGATGCCCCTTGGGTCTCATACTCGCTTCAAAGTTCTGGCCCTCAAAGCGCGCCAGTTCGGCCAGGAAGCTCCGGTTAAACTCCTCCTCAGGCTCGGCATAGACCCGATCCAGGTCAGACTGGTCGAGGAGCTCAGGGTACTTACGAAGAAGCTCCTTTAGGTTATCAAGCGGAGAGCGGCCCAACCGAAGACGCCGATGATCTGTTACAAGGCCAATCTCGGCCGGGGCCAGGAACTGGCGGAGATCTGAAAGTTCAGGGATATCGTACTTCTTTCCGATCCGCAGCAGTGCCAGGATTTCAAGCTCGGAGAGGAAGAGACCCGGGTAGCTGTCTACTGTAAAGCGACGGTCATCAATCAAGAGTGTAGAACGGTTGCGCTTAAGGGAAACAATACCGCGGACGAGAGACATAAGGCCCACGCCAATAAGAATTTCCTGATACCTATTTTTCAACATGAGATCACCAACTCCCGCATGACAATGTAATCCCTGGCCAGGGAATCTATCCTACCACGGTCTACCGAATTCGCATCCTGCGCGATCCAGCGCTGGAATTCTTCGGGAGTGGTGACTTCAGTTACGTAGTTAAAAGAGGACGCAACATCGAATTCTGTCGAGCGCTGATGAGCAGGCCCGCACGCGAGGCGCCCCGATCCTGCTACCAGGGGCTCGAGGATCGAGTGGATACTTCCTTCGAAGCCACCACCGACATAAGCGTGAGAAAAGTCAGCGTAGAGTTCACATAGAAGACCCTTTCGGTTCAACAGAAAAGTCGTGCCTGCAGTCAGAGGCCCGGTTCCATCGTCTATTTCCTGAGCTTCCCGACCTAGATCTCTAAGGCGGGAGCGAAACTCATCCAGGACAGTGGCCGTCAGATTGTGGGGCACCACCAGAACTAACACATCTGTCGGAAGCCCTGACAAAAGATAGAGATCACTAGGCCAGGCGTTCCCGAGGATGACTTTCTGCGGAGACTTTTCAAGGAGACTTGTTAGCTCCCTGTGCTGCGGAAACCCCGTTCGAAACTTTTCCTCCCGCAGGGCCACCCGCCGGCGGATCTGCTCAATCCGGAAATCAAACACCAAACCCGGGGAGCGAAGCTTCGATCCCACAATGGCCTCGGGCTCTCCAGCGTAGACCACCACTCGGGCAGCCTCGAGAAAGAGCCGTTTCCAGCGGGAAGGGGCTCTACTGAGTGAGCGCTCTTTCTTAAAGCTCATCCACAAAAGCTTGAGAGTGTTTCCCGGGACAAGCCCCCACAAGAGGAGCTCCGGAAAAAGATCGTAGCGAACCATGACTAGCGTGCGCGCCGTAGACCAGTGAGTAAAAGATCTGCGCGCCACGAACGGAAAAATTCGGACTAGTGGGTAGCGTAGGTACCGAATCTGACGTGGGTGGGCCTGGGCGAGGGCCGTGACCGTTTGCTCAACGCTCGGTGAAAAAAAGACCAGTTCCACCTTTTTACCTGCGCCCAGAGCATCGGCGACAAGAGGAGCGACCTGCTGGAACTCTCCTTCCGATGAAAACTCAAAGCACAGGTCAGCGGCCTCACCATTTTCTGCAAATGAGTGAGCAAGTCGCTCAAACTTATTTCTCTTCTCAAAACGGTTCCGCTCCCGGAGTGCTGGGTGCCAAAATAGACAGAGGTCAAGGATCCGAATGAGCGGAACGACGACGAACCAAAAGAGGAACCACAAAATGGGTCTCACCGGTCCTCCAGAATTTGACGGATGGTCTCACGAACCTCAGCGACGGTAATCTCTTCCATACAGTAATGCCGGTCCCGGTAGCAGGCCGTTTTACCGGTGGTCGAGCATGGCCTGCATGCCATTTCTTTTGCAAGGAAACGAGACCTCGTCCCGTGGGGAGCGAAACCAAAGCGTGGATCGGTAGGGCCGAAGAGTGTTACGCAAGAAACTCCCGCCGCTTCGGCGATATGATTCATGCCAGAATCATTCCCCACGCAAAGTGTCGCGTGGGCCAGTACATCCATGCTCTGTTTCAGAGAGGTCTTACCCTGGAGATTATGGAGCCGGTCGCTCGAGATGTCATCAAAAGCAGCACAGAATGTATCCTCAGGTCCGGCCAGAATCACGAGATGATACGACGTCTCTTTCAGAAGAACTCTCACAAGCTCGACGAAAGAGGCAACAGGCCAGCGCTTAAACTCGAATGAAGCCGCAGGAGCAATAACAAGGTAGGGAGTCGGAAGCGAAAAGGGGGACCTCGCTCCGAGAGATGTTAGTTCCTGGTGCGCTCCTTTGCGAAACTCAACCGTGCGCCTGACTCCCCGGGTGTCGTCAAAGATGCCTTCAAAATCACGGATGATCCTAGTCACCTGCGTCTCAAGGCCAAAGAGTTTTAAATCAAAAAGCCGTTTTAGCCGAACGGATTTGATCTTCGTTAACAGAAAGCGCTCCCAACGGCGTTTATCCACAGTGAGGGCAGGAATTCGCCAGAACGAGCAGCGGAGACGGAAGGAGCGAAGAGTCCCGTGAAGATCGAGGATGAGATCAATAGGCCTCTCTGAATGGAGCGACATGATCTTGCGCTTAAAATCTCCCCAGCTCTCACCGCCCTTACGGTCAAAACCTATGACCGCCCCTACTTCTGGGTGAGAGGTCATAAGGCCAACGAATTCAGAGCTCGTGACAAAACTAAAATGCGCCTCTTTTCCAAGAAGGGCACGAAGCCAGTTGAGTGTGGCAGTCTGAAGCACCACGTCTCCCATACTGGAGAAGCGGACGAGGAGAATATGCATCAGAAAATTATACGGTCAGCGCGTTGGCTTTTACAGAAATTTTCAGGCCACAGCTCAGATTCCCATAAAGATAAATGGCGCGTTGTCCTCGAGTTGCTTCCGGTACCCTTTCTGATTATAGGACTCTCGGAACTTCTGGTAGCGTTGCCAGTTCTTTTTCCCGTGAAGCGCTTCGAGGCGCTGATGGAAAGACTCCTCTTTATCGAGGATTAGTCTACGCTCAGCGAAGGAGAGTTCACGCATGGGATCCTTTTCCCAGAGTTTCCCCATTTCCCGAAAGAACGCTTCCCGTAGGAGGTTATGGGCCCTGATCTTTTCTTCGCCTAGCCCCAGCTCATCTGTCAAAAACTCCAGACGCTCGCTCTCCATCCTTTCTCCTGCTTCCTGAAACTCCTCAGGAACGACGGGCGCAGCATCGGAGGTGGTACTTTGCTGAGCACGCTGATCGGAGGAAGCTCCTAGGGCCGTAGGCGGAGAAGCCCCAAGCGCAGGCGACGGAATATCTTTTTGGGTTTCGATGATTAAGCGCTCTCGAACCGGTGGTTCTTGCCTTCTCACCAATAGAAAAACCAGCACGAGGTTCGCAAGTAGACTCGCGCCGAGAAGGTATTTCATCATGACTGAAGGAGCCTCGCCGCTTCTTTGGCAAAATAAGTCAGGATCACGTCTGCTCCGGCACGCCGGAAGCAGGTCAGTGTTTCAAGCATCACCTTATCATTGTCAATCCAGCCGTTCTGGGCCGCGGCCTTGACCATCGCATACTCCCCAGAGACGTTGTAGGCAGCGATAGGAAGAGTGGACATTTCTTTTAACCGGTAGATGATATCAAGGTACGGTAGCCCCGGTTTCACCATCAGAATATCTGCGCCCTCTTCGGTATCGAGCTGGGCCTCCCGTAGCGCTTCTGTAGAATTCGCCGGGTCCATTTGATAAGTCTTCTTATCTCCCCTTTTCGGGGCGGAGTCGAGGGCCTCACGAAAAGGGCCATAGTAGCCAGAAGCGTACTTGGCGGTGTAGCTCATGATCATAGTGTTCTGGAAGCGAGACTCGTCAAGGGCCCGCCTGAGGTGCCCGACCCGACCGTCCATCATGTCAGATGGACCTAAAATATCTGCCCCCGCCTCGGCCTCACATAAGGCCTGCTTGGCCAGGACTTCGAGCGTTGGGTCATTGAGGATCTCTCCCGTTTTTGGATCTACCAAGCCATCGTGACCGTCGGAGGAGTAAGGATCCAGGGCAATGTCCCCCATCACCAGCATCCCCGGAATAGCTTCTTTGACTGCACGGATCGCTCGGGCGTTAAGACCATCACGGTTGTAGGCCTCCCTCGCATCAGGAGTTTTTAGTTTTTCGTCAATCGCGGGAAAGAGGGCCACGCACCTGACGCCAAGGACATAGAGTTCCCTTGCTTCACGGACCAGTTCGTCGATGGAGAAACGTGCCTGTCCGGGCATAGAGTTGATTGGGATGACAGTCTGTTTTCCTTCCACAACGAAGAGCGGAGCGATCAGGTGATCAGGCGAGAGATGAGTCTCCCGCACCATAGAGCGAATGGCTTCGTTTTGACGATTACGCCGGGGGCGGTGGAAGATCATGGATCACTCAACTTTTTTCATGGATTTGAAGACCAGGGCATACATCTGCATCTGTTTCATCATGGCCGCAAGACCATTTGAGCGGTTCATAGAAAGATGCTCGGTGATTCCGACTTCTTTAAGGAAGTCTGGCTTCGTCGCGAGGATCTCTTCAGGAGTTGCATCGGAATAAATACTCACAAGCAGGCCTACGATCCCTTTTACCAAAAGGGCATCAGAGTCGGCGTGAAAAAAAACACGCCCCTCGTTGAATTCCGGATAGAGCCAGACCTGGCTTTGGCAGCCTTTAACTTTATACTTTTCTTCGCGCTTCTCCTCCGGATAAGTCGACAGCTCGCGACCCAAGTGAATGAGTTCCTTGTAGCGGTCTTCCCAATCATTATATTGCAGGAAGCGCCCTTTAACCTGACCGATCCGTTCTTGCATACTCACGTAAATTCCTCTGCTTGTGCCAGGTTAGTATGCTCTTTCCGGAAGCCTTCGTCAAAAGTGTCAATAAATTGTGTAGACACTTTTAAAGCTTTTAACCCTTCGCGCCGAAAGGATACCTATAAAGGTGGACTCGGATGGTTGCCATTGATTTAAAACCTTTGTCAGCAGAAACGATCCAGGAAATGGGTTATCCTCCCCGTGACCTCTGGCTCGTGAAGATTAGCTCTGTGGTCTTTGGACCTTTTGAGACAGAAACCCTAAAACACTATGTCCGAGACAATGAAGTACTCTTTGAAACCGCCGAGGCATCGCGGACCGACGAGACCGAATGGAAGCCCTTCTGGTCGCACACCAAGTTCCAGAGGCGCAGGCCCCAAGTCATATCAGGGGATCGTCATGAAGGTCCTTTCTGGACCTTAGTCGGTGGAGTAAAGCTCGGTCCTTTTGGTTTCCGTGAGATCGACAAGAAGCTTGAAATGGGTCTTCTCGGGATGACAGACCGCATCTCCGTCGACAACGGGGAGAGTTGGGTCAAGATCTTCGAGATCTCTGACTTCGATCGCCGCTCCCATGTGCCTGATGAGCTCCCGGTCGCCCCACTAGAATCCACTCTCCAGCGTTCACGGCTTCACGTCATCGACGAGAACAGCGACCAAAAATTATCCACTGCTGTAGACCTTGCAAACCTCGCCTGGGAAGGCAGACAGGCCCAAGTCCTGCATCTAAAGCTGGATGAACTACGGCCAATTACGAACAACGAGCAACTCATAAGTCCGACCATGAAATTTGCTGCCCCCTTGGCAGTGAGTGTTGTCTTCGCGCTGATCTGTGGCGCCTACCTTATTTCCCAAGACACTCAAAAAGACGAAACGCTCACGGCAGAGACGGACAAACCGTTCTATCAGATGAAGGCACAGCCTAGGGGAATGGGAGAGATCTCCGGAGGTCAGATACGCATGCCGTCTAGCACCGGCTACGCAAGACCTTCCTCTAGCTTTCAGCAAACCGAACACTCTCGCTATCCGACTCAAGTCATCACCCACGAGGATGCCAATAACCTGCCACCACCCGAGCACTTCGACCAGCAGCCCCCGGATGCCCAACCTGCCCAGGAGCATTCTCTCGTGACTGAAAATGCTGGGAGCGCGGAAGAAAACTCCTTAGATGCTAGCATGAATGCGTCCGCTGAGGCCCCGCAGCCCGTAGTCGAAGAGGCATCGGATTTTTAAGGTCAACCCTATACACTTTCCGTGGCCTTGGTTATGATTCGATTCGATGAGCATGACCTTTGAAACACAAAAATCTCTCTTCCGCCAACCCGTGACGCCTGGAAGCTTGTTCCTTTCACTTGAAGGGATAGAAGCCTCCGGTAAGACAACCCAAATCCAACAAATCGAAGCCCTGGTGCGGCAGAAAGGTCTTCGCATCCTCACTCTACGGGAGCCCGGCGGCACCGCTTTCGGTGAGAAACTGCGGGAAGCGGTTCTAAGCTCGCCAACGCCCCTCCACCCACTCGCAGAGTGTCATCTGTTCCTTGCGAGTCGGGCCCAGCTCTTAAAGGAAATGATTCTCCCGTTTCTCCTTACCCCGGGGTCCGTGGTTATCCTCGATCGCTACATTGATTCGACTCTCGCTTACCAGGGGAAGGCGCGAAAACTGGGTTATGATACCATCCTTACCCTCCATCAGCACGACCCCCTCAACCTTCTTCCCCATCGGACTTATTTTTTAGATATTGATCTTCACACCTCTATGAGTCGGCAAGCGGTCCGGGGCCATGAAAAAGATTACTTCGAGGCCCAACAGAGTGAATTCTACCAGAACCTTGTCGACGGGTACCGCGAGCTTGCGGGCCTCTTCCCTGAGCGGATCCTTCGCATCGACGCGCAACGATCTGCGGCCGAGATCACCCAGGCCATCCGCTCTGACCTAGAGACGCTTCTTCCATGAACCTCCACGAGGTACTTTTTAGAAAGGCGCGCGCCGGCCAGCTGGGGCATTTCTACATTATCGAATCGTCGGCC